>NZ_JAERKB010000027.1:0-4474 GCF_018257325.1 Nissabacter archeti | reverse complement strand
CAGAAGTGAAACGCCGTAGCGCCGATGGTAGTGTGGGGTCTCCCCATGCGAGAGTAGGGAACTGCCAGGCATCAAATCAAGCACGAGGCCATCCGCAAGGATGGCCTTTTTGCTATGGAGCAAATCTATTTCTTATGCCCATTTATGCATCAATAGTCTCTTATTGTCAGTAGTAGCCTTATTCTCTCTTTCTGATCAAAGTCCTGTCATAGGTCATATCGCTTCCTGCTATTGAGCGAGTCTTTTAGCGTTGTGGGCTTTAAACAATCGATCTACCAGGCCCAGGATCAGGTAGACTACCTTAGATCCCGTTGAGATGAGTTTTGAGTCATGCCTAATCCCCAAATATCGTTGAAGTCTTGCAATACATTCCATATTGACGCTAAAGCACAAAACATCATTAATGCCGATTCTGTTGAAAAATTGCTCTCAGCCTGGCAAGCAGCAACATCAATCCAGCAGGATATTTTATTGATGGGGGAGGGCAGTAATATGCTTTTCCTCGAAGACTTTGATGGCACTATTATTCTGAATCGCATAAAAGGTATTAGCTGTTCAGAAACGTCTACTCACTGGCTATTGGAAGTCGGTGCCGGTGAAAATTGGCATCAACTGGTTTGCCATACCTTGGAACAAGGCATAAAAGGCTTAGAAAATTTAGCCCTGATCCCTGGCTGTGTTGGCTCTGCGCCTATCCAGAACATTGGTGCTTACGGTATTGAGTTGAAGAATGTATGTAATTACGTCGATATTATTAATTTGCATACTGGCGAAATGACCCGTCTCAACCGGGAAGAATGTCTGTTTGGTTACCGTGAAAGTATCTTCAAGCATCAATATCGTGAGGGATACGCTATTACTGCTGTGGGCTTTATCCTGCCAAAAGCATGGCAGCCGACCTTAAGTTATGGGGATCTGAGAAATTTAAATGCATCAACAGCCACTGCACAGGATGTATTTGAGGCCGTTTGCCATATGCGGCGTAGTAAGTTGCCTGATCCTGAGGTAACAGGGAATGCCGGCAGTTTCTTTAAGAACCCTATTGTCTCGCAAGCCATTTTAGAAAAAATTCAGCAGGAGTTCCCAGAAGTTCCTGCCTATCCTCAGGCTAATGGTGAGACTAAGTTAGCCGCAGGTTGGCTGATTGATAAATGTGGCCTGAAAGGTCACGCCCAGGGGCAAGCTGCCGTGCATGCCCAACAAGCGCTGGTTTTAATCAATAGGGGGCAGGCATCTGGGGATGAGATTAGAGCATTAGCCAAATATGTACGCGAAACAGTCGCGGCACGTTTTGACATTTGGCTTGAACCCGAGGTGCGCTTTATTGCAGCACACGGTGAAGTCAATGCTGTAGAGGCACTTTCATGAAAGATCTGACGACCCCATTACATCTTGTCCATATCCTATCAGATGGCGAATTTCATTCAGGCGAGCAACTGGGCAACGAATTGGGAATGAGTCGTGCTGCTGTGAATAAGCACATTCAAACTATCCGTGAATGGGGATTAGACATCTTTACTATTCCAGGAAAAGGATACAGTTTACCTGCGCCTATACAGCTTCTGGATAAAGAAAAAATAATAGCGAACTTGCCGGAAGGGAATATCACTGTACTTTCAGTTATCGATTCTACAAATCAATACCTTTTGGATCGGATTAGCGAGCTGAAGTCTGGGGATGCCTGTGTCGCTGAATATCAACATGCAGGCCGTGGACGTCGTGGAAGGCAATGGGTTTCGCCCTTTGGTGCCAACCTTTATTTGTCCATGTTCTGGCGGCTGGAGCAGGGCCCGGCTGCTGCCATGGGGCTCAGCCTGGTTATCGGTATTGTCATGGCTGAGGTGTTGCAGCAATTAGGTGCAGCGGATGTCAGAGTGAAGTGGCCTAACGATCTCTATCTGCAGGACCGCAAATTAGCAGGTATTTTGGTTGAGCTGACAGGCAAAACAGGTGATGCAGCACAGCTGGTTATCGGCGCAGGTATCAATTTGGCTATGCGCGAGTCTAACAGCCAGGCAATCAATCAGGGCTGGATTAACCTACAGGAAGCCGGTGTAGTGATTGATCGCAATCAGCTCTCTGCAATGCTGCTGAGGCATTTAAGGCAGGCACTACGTGAATTTGAAGTAGAGGGCCTGTCACCCTTTATTAAACGTTGGAACCAGTTAGATAATTTCAAAGATCGTGAAGTGAAGTTGCTTATTGGTGATCAAGAAATTTATGGCATAGCACGCGGAATTGATACTCAAGGCGGATTGTTGCTGGAGCGTGATGGCATCATAAAACCGTTTATCGGTGGCGAAATTTCGTTACGTGGGGTTTAACAACACAGGGGGGGAATACCCCCTGTTATTATTTCCTTAAACGTACTGACTCTACAGCATGATTAGCACTTTTAGTCATTATCAAGCTGGCGCGTTCACGCGTGGGCAATATATTTTCTTGCAGATTTAATCCATTAATTTCACGCCATAGCTGCGTAGCAATGTTAATCGCCTCTGGTTCAGAGAGCTTGGCATAATTATGGAAATATGAGTTTGGATCAGAAAACGCGCCCTGCCGGAATTTTAGGAACCGGTTAATATACCATCCTTGTAATAGCTCTTCTGGCGCATCAACGTAAATAGAAAAATCAACAAAATCAGAAACAAACACCCGGTGTGGATCATGTGGGTAATCCATGCCGCTTTGTAAAACGTTCAACCCTTCCAGAATCAGAATATCAGGTTGCTCAATCGTTTTATGGCCGTCAGGGATAACATCATAAATCAGGTGCGAATAAACCGGTGCTGTAACCTGCTGTGCACCTGATTTAATCTCTGACACAAACCGGACGAGATTATGCATATCATAGGATTGCGGGAATCCTTTCTTTTTCATTAACCCACGTTCCTGCAATACCTTGTTCGGGTGCAGAAAACCGTCTGTCGTGATCAATTCAACTGTCCGGTGTTCAGGCCAGCGGCTTAATAAAGCCTGCAGTAAACGCGCTGTGGTGCTTTTACCTACCGCGACGCTGCCGGCAATCCCAATAACATAAGGGATCTTCTGACCATCAGTACCGAGAAACTGTTCCAGCACGGCCTGACGACGTAAATTTGAACTGATGTAGAAGTTGAGCAGGCGAGACAGGGGCAGATAGATCTGTGCCACTTCATCTAAAGACAAATCTTCATTGATACCTTTTAACTTAACGATCTCTTCTTCGGTAAGCGTGAGCGGCACTGAATCACGTAAGGCTGCCCATTGCGTCCGGTTGAACTGGAGGTAGGGCGTCGCCAGGGATTGGTCTTTTTTCGTCATAAGCTGCGTCTGCCTGTTAGCGCATGCCGGGAGGGGCGCCGTACGCCTACCCAGACAGTAAACAAGCTGTCTATTATAAACAGCTTAATTTTTCACGTAGACAATTTTCTTACAAAGGCATGTTTTCTTTGAGACTTAGCTCCAACATCTGTTGATAGCTGCGGTAAATTTGTTTGAGAGAGCGGGGTGAGCAAGAGAGTAGGAGGGATCGCTGAGTACTAAAATTGGAAAGAAAGAAGGATACCGCCGGCACAACATCGCGTTTCATACCGTCATTTCCTTACTGCTTAAGTCAATTTATTGGCTATTTTCTATTCTGTTTGGGCGCAAAAAGAATGATTTGCGTAAAAACTGAGCATAAGCGCACGAAAAACAAATTTTTTGTTGCATAGGTGCGGATGTCTCCCTAGAATGCGCTGCACTTGATGCCGGCTTAGCTCAGTTGGTAGAGCAACTGACTTGTAATCAGTAGGTCGCCAGTTCGATTCCGGCAGCCGGCACCAAATCAAGTAACCAGGTGGGGTTCCCGAGCGGCCAAAGGGAGCAGACTGTAAATCTGCCGTCACAGACTTCGAAGGTTCGAATCCTTCCCCCACCACCAATTTCCCCCTAGCGCCTGGCGATAGGGAAGCTTGAAATGACCCAGAGTGATTTCAGGCGAAGCAGAAAGAGACCGTAACTTACCAATCCTCTTTCTGACTTCAACAGTCTACAGAAAAATCAGGTAGCCGAGTTCCAGGATGCGGGCATCGTATAATGGCTATTACCTCAGCCTTCCAAGCTGATGATGTGGGTTCGATTCCCACTGCCCGCTCCAAGATGTGCTGATATAGCTCAGTTGGTAGAGCGCACCCTTGGTAAGGGTGAGGTCGGCAGTTCGAATCTGCCTATCAGCACCACTTCTTATTATCTCGCCCCTGATTCTCTTTCTGTTGTGGATTCAGCAAGCAAATGCTTGGTTGATGTGGTGAAACCACCGATTTACTCGTGTATTAGAGGGACAATCGATGTCTAAAGAAAAATTTGAACGTAAAAAACCGCACGTTAACGTCGGTACTATCGGCCACGTTGACCACGGTAAAACAACGCTGACCGCTGCAATCACCAACGTACTGGCTAAGAAATTCGGTGGCCAGGCGCGTGCTTTCGACCAGATCGATAACGCACCGGA
>NZ_JAERKB010000026.1:0-24361 GCF_018257325.1 Nissabacter archeti | reverse complement strand
GCGTAAAAATCATTGCCGAATGGAGCCGCAGAACGTGGCTTCGTCCGCTGTCAGTTAAAAGCCCTCCCCCTACCCTTTCCTTACCTACCCAAGAATTTGCAGTCTGGCGGGGGCGTAAAAATCATTGCCGAATGGAGACGCAGGGCCGGGCGAGCACACAGGGATGTGTGCGAGAGCCGCCCATGACAGGGACTGTCATTAGCGGCGGTCCGATTAGCCCGGAGGCGGAGTGAGGGTCACCCGCGGTAGCGGGCAATGATTCAGCCGGGGCACCCAGGCGCGGGGATGCAAGGGGCGGGCGCCTACGCGCCCCTTGCGCGGTGGCGGCAGCGGGGCCGCAGAAAGGCAGCGGGCGTATGCCAACGCAACAAACCTCGGCACAACGCAACACACCTCAGCATAACGCAACACACCTCGATCTAAAGAAAAAGCCCCCGGCGGCCAGCCCCCCCACTTAGGTCAAAAAATGCCCCAATACCATTAACCCCACCGACACATTAATCGCCCCGCCGATCCGGGTGGCAATCTGTGCAAACGGCATCAGCGTCATGCGGTTACCGGCGGTGAGGATCGCCACGTCGCCGGTGCCGCCCTGCCCGCTCTGGCAACAGGAGACAATCGCCACGTCAATCGGGTGCATCCCGATCTTCTTACCGACCAGGAAACCGGTGCCCACCAGCGCGCTGACGGTGCTGACAATCACCAGCAGGTTCGGGATCGTGAAGGCATTCACCAGCTCCTGCCACGGGGTGATCGCCACGCCCACCGCAAACAGGATCGGGTAAGTGACGGCGCTGCGGAAGAACTTATACACCATCTGTGACCCTTGCTGGATGCGCGGCGACACGCCGTTCGCCAGCTTGACAGCCACCGCCGCAAACAGCATCCCGACCGGGGCCGGCAGGCCAATCAGATGGTGGCCGAGCATCCCGACCATATAGAGCAGCACCGCCAGCAGCGCGCCGCAGGCCAGTGCGTTGACATCCGGCCGCCCGGCGTCTTCGGTCATCGCCGCCATGCGCCCGCGGCGGCTCGGCAGCAAGGTGCCCTCACCGGTCAGGTGCGGGAAGCGTTTCCCCAACTGGTTCAGTACCCCGGCCAGCACAATCGCCGTCAGGCTGCCCAGCATCACAATCGGCAGGATACGCCCCAGCGCCACGCCCTGATCCATATGCAGGATCGCGGCGTAACCAATGGAGAGCGGGATCGCCCCCTCCCCTACCCCACCGGCCATGATCGGCAGAATCAGGAAGAAGAAGGTCTGGAACGGGTCCAGCCCCAACGCGAACCCGGCCGCCATCCCCACCAGCATCCCCACCAGCTCGCCACACAGCATCGGCACAAAAATCCGCAGGAAGCCCCGGATCAACACCTCGCGGTTCATGCTCATGATGCTGCCGACAATAATGCAGCAGATGTAGAGATAGAGGATGTCAGTGGACTTATAGAAGCTGATGGTGGCGTTCACCACTACGTCCGGCAGCAGGCCGTAATGCACCAGCGCCGACGGGATAAAGGTCGCGCAGATTGCGGCCGCGCCCAGTTTGCCCACCAGCGGCAGCCGTTTGCCGAACTCCCCGCAGGCAAAGCCGAAAAAGGCCAGCGTCGCCACCATCACCACAATGTCGCTCGGCAAGTCGCCCGCCAGGCAGTCGATCAGGATCAAGACACCTGCCAGGAAAAACAGAGGCAACGGGATGATGCCGATATGGTAGGTGTCCATGAGACGCCACCACTTTTCACGGCGGGTCATCTGGGTGGCGTTCTTCTCTTTCAGCGCCAGGTAGGGATCATCGCTCGTGCTCATCGGTTTCCCCTTTTTGTCATTGTCGGGAAAGCATAGGGAAAGCGCGCCCCGGCCGGTTGTGAGGCTGTTCAAACTTAACCGGGTGGGTTAATGGGGATAATGGTTTCTATGGTGTTAATGCAACTTTTTTCAGCATCCTTGCAGGGTTTGTGGGGGTTTGGCGTGCCACCGCAAAAAGGGGATAACACCCGCCTCTTGTTAATGGTAGGTTAACTAAATGTCTCAATCCGCAAATTCTGGCCTGCATGACCGCTGACAAGCCCACACTCTCCTTCCAGATCAGGCTGTTCCTCAGTCTGGTGGTATTCTCCTGCCTGCTGCTCGGACTGGTGGCGTATTACCTTTACCATACGCTGGACCAACAACTGCACCGTGACCTCGGCGCGCGGGCGCAGGTGCAGGCGCGGGAAATTGCCCAGATCCCGTCGTTGATCGACGCGATCCAGCGGCACGACGCCGCCGCGCTGCGGCAGATGGGTGACCGGCTGCGGGCGCAGAGTGACGCCAGTTATCTGGTGTTTGGCGATCGCCATGCCATCCACCTCTACCATTCAGAACACCCGGATCGCGTCGGGACGCCGATGATCGGCGGCGATAACCGCGAAGTGTTGCAGGGGCAGACGATCATTACCGTGCGCCAGGGCGGCATTGGGCTGTCGCTGCGCAGCAAGGCCCCGGTGCGGGATGCCCAGGGCGCGGTGATCGGCATTGTCTCGGTGGGTTACCTGGCATCGCATATTGCCCAGCTCAACGCCCGGCAGGTGTCGCAGATTGTCGGGTTTGTGGCGCTGCTGCTGCTGGCGCTGTTCCTCTTCTCCTGGGCATTCTCACGGCGACTGAAACGGCAGATGTTCTGGCTGGAACCCGAGCAGATCGGCCAGTTGGTACGGCGGCAAACAGCGCTGCTGGCCGCCCTCTATGAAGGGGTGATTGCCCTGGACCCGGCGCGGCGCATCATTGCCATTAACCAGGCGGCGCGCGATATGCTGGCGATCCCGCTGCCGGAAAGCGCCCTGGTCGGTCGGCCGGTCGGGGAGGTTCTCCACGCGGTACCGGACTTCTTCCACGCCAGCGACGCAGAGAACCGCCACGATGCGATCTGCCGTTTCAACCAGCGGCAGGTGATTGCCAACCGGGTCACCATGCTGGACGGCGGCGAGCCGCAGGGCTGGGTGATCAGCTTCCGCGATAAAAACGACATCAACACCCTGAGCAGCCAGCTCAGCCAGGTGACGCGCTACGCCGACAGCCTGCGCATTATGCGCCATGAGCAACTGAACTGGACCGCCACGCTGGCCGGGATGCTGCACATGAAACGCTATGACGAGGCGGTGCGCTATATCGAGGCGCAGTCCGCCGGGTCGCAGGCGCTGCTGGATTTCCTGTCGGCGCGCTTTCCCTCCCCTGCCCTGTGCGGCCTGCTGCTGGGCAAATTTGCCGCCGCCCATGAAAAAGGCCTTCTGCTGACCTTTGACCCGGCCTGCCGGTTGCATCAGCCGTTGACCCGGATCAGCGAAAGCGAACTGATGTCGATCCTCGGCAATCTGCTGGATAACGCCGTGGATGCCAGCCTGGCCGCCACCCCGCCCGGCCGCGAGGTGACGCTCTACCTGACCGACAGCCATGACGAGCTGGTGATTGAAGTCGGCGATCAGGGCTGCGGCATCGACCCGGCGCTGCGGGCATCGCTGTTTGAGGCGGGCGTGACCAGCAAACCGGCAGGCGACCACGGCATCGGCCTCTATCTGGTGTCGCGCTACGTGACCCAAGCCGGCGGCCTGATTGAAGTGGCCGACAACAGCCCGTGCGGCACCCTGTTTTCCCTGTTTATTCCTAATCCGCCACCGGTGGCGATAACCTGAAGAGAAACCGTTGATGGACGAACCTAACCTGATGGATGCCCTCAGCCCGGCCGGTTTTGCGCCGCTGGAGGTGGTGATCGTGGAAGATGAGCCGGCGCTGGCGCGGCTCCATGCCGAGTTTATCGAGCAGCATTTTGCGCTGCGGGTGGCGGGCATTGCGGCGACGCTTACCGAAGCGCGGCGGCTGATTGCTGCGCACCGCCCGCGCCTGCTGCTGCTGGATAACTTCCTGCCGGACGGCCAGGGCATTACGCTGGTAGAGAATGCGCTGTTGAAAAACAGTGAGTGCACGGTGATTTTTATCACCGCCGCCAGCGATATGCACACCTGTAGCCAGGCGATCCGCGCCGGGGCGTTTGACTACCTGATCAAGCCCATTTCTTATAAGCGGCTGCGCAATTCGCTGGAGCGGTTTATGCAGTTCATCCACACCCAGCGCAGTTTTAAGGTGCTCGACCAGAGCAACGTCGATGCGCTCTATAATTTGCAGGCGCGCCGCCCGGCAGACGATGCCGGGGCCAAAGGCATCGAGCCGAATACGCTGGCGCTGGTGAAAGGGCTGTTCACCGCCCGGCCTGAGGAGGCCTGGTCTGTGGATGAGGTGGTGTCGCAAAGCGGCATCAGCAAAACCACGGCCCGCCGCTACCTGGAGTTCTGTGTGGAAACCGGCTTTGTGCAGATTGAAATGCAGTACGGCAAAATCGGCCACCCACGCCGTTTGTACCGGAAAACCCCTGCTGCGGCCGAATAAACTGCGCGGCGCAAACAGTGATATATTCTGTCTGCGCCGTTTTCCGCGCCCTGTTTCACAGAAAAAGCAGGCGTCATTCGCCGGGAAATAGGCCGCGCACGTCAGAAAAAATAATTTTGTCAACCTTCATGCCCCAGCCGTTGTTATTCCTGCCTCTTCCGGCCTGTTGACCGGTAAAAATGGCCGCCCCCGCAGCCGCAAAACCACCAAAAATAGCAGCCCGTTCCGCCACAGAATAATCTTCTGTCAGCCGGCCACCCTATTTCGCGCGCCGGGATTCAGGGTTGTCTGAGATTCTTATTGTGCTAGGGTATAGGGCGTTAAAATTCTGGTGCTGGTCTGCTTTTTATGAATTACAGGACTTTTTCAGTGCCAATGCTCTATTTTCACCAGCGAGGGAAACTTATATCGCATGGCAATAAAACTTGAAGTGAAAAATCTTTATAAGGTATTTGGCGAACACCCGGAACGGGCGTTCAAAATGATTGAAGAAGGCAAAACCAAGGAGCAGATATTTGAGAAAACCGGGCTGACACTGGGCGTCAAAAATGCCAGTCTGGCCATTGAAGAAGGCGAGATCTTTGTCATTATGGGCCTCTCCGGCTCCGGCAAATCAACCATGGTGCGCCTTCTCAATCGTCTGATAGAACCGACCCGCGGCGAAGTGCTGATTGATGGTGAAGATATTGCCAAAATATCGGACAGCGCCTTGCGCACCGTGCGCCGGAATAAGATCAGTATGGTATTTCAATCTTTCGCGTTGATGCCGCACCTGACGGTGCTGAATAATACCGCCTTCGGCATGGAATTAGCCGGTGTGCCGGTGGCCGAACGTAATGAAAAAGCGTTGGATGCCCTGCGCCAGGTGGGGCTGGAAAAATATGCCCACTCCTACCCGGATGAACTCTCCGGCGGGATGCGCCAGCGTGTCGGGCTGGCGCGGGCAATGGCCAATAATCCCGATATTTTATTGATGGATGAAGCCTTCTCCGCGCTCGACCCATTAATCCGTACCGAGATGCAGGATGAGCTGGTGAAATTACAGGCCCGCCATCAGCGCACCATTGTGTTTATTTCCCACGATCTGGACGAGGCGATGCGTATTGGCGATCGCATTGCCATTATGCAGGGCGGCGTGGTGGTGCAGGTCGGTACGCCGGATGAAATTCTGAATAATCCGGCCAACGATTATGTGCGCACCTTCTTCCGTGGCGTGGACATCAGCAACGTGTTCAGCGCCAAAGATATTGCCCGCCGCCGGGCCGTGACGCTTATCCGTAAGACGCCCGGCTTCGGCCCGCGCTCCGCGCTGAAACTGCTGGAAGATGAAGACCGGGATTACGGCTATGTGCTGGAGCGCGGCCAGCGGTTTGTCGGCGTGGTGTCGTCTGATTCCCTGAAGCAGGCGCTGAAAGCCAACCTGCCGCTGGAGAGCGCCCTGCTCACCGACCCGGCCCCGGTTCCGGCTGAGATGCCGCTCAGCGAGCTGATCGCCCCGGTGGCAGCGGCCCCGTGCGCGGTGCCGGTGGTATCAGACGATAACCAGTACGTCGGCATTATTTCCAAAGCCATGCTGTTGCAGGCACTCGACAAGGAGGGCAACGCCAATGCGTAACGCACCCCATCAGGATATTCCCCAATTCGCCCAGGCCGCGCAGGACACCAGTGACCCGTGGGCGACGGCCGATGCCGCCCCGCAGGCCACCGATCAGCCGCTGGATGCCAGCATCGACCCGTGGTCAGCGGATAACGCCTCCGGCGGCCATGCCGCTGCCGCCCCGGCTGACGGCGCCCATCAGGCGGCCGCCTCCGGCACCGACTGGCTGAATGCCGGTACGCACGCCGCGCCGGATCACTTCTCGCTGATGGACCCGTTCCACCAGGCCTGGCTGCCGTTTGACCACTGGGTCACGGTGGCGATTAACTGGCTGGTACTGCATTTCCGCCCACTGTTCCAGGGCATCCGGGTGCCGGTGGACTTTATCCTCAGCCACTTCCAGTTGCTGTTGCAGGGGCTGCCCGCCCCGGTGGCGATCCTGATTTTCGCGCTGATCGCCTGGCAGTTCGCCAGCCTCGGCATGGGGATCGCGACGCTGGTGTCGTTGGTGCTGATTGGCGCTATCGGTGCCTGGTCACAGGCGATGGTGACGCTGTCGCTGGTGCTGACGTCGTTGTTCTTCTGTGTGCTGATCGGCCTGCCGCTCGGGATTTTCCTGGCCCGCAGCCCGCGCGCCTCGAAGGTAATCCGCCCGATGCTGGACGCGATGCAGACGACCCCGGCGTTCGTCTACCTGGTGCCGATTGTGATGCTGTTCGGCATCGGTAATGTGCCGGGCGTGGTGGTGACGATTATCTTCGCCCTGCCGCCGGTGGTGCGGCTGACGATCCTCGGCATCAACCAGGTGCCGGCCGATCTGGTGGAGGCCGCAGAATCCTTTGGTGCCAACCCGCGCCAGATGCTGTTTAAGGTGCAGTTGCCGCTGGCGATGCCGACCATTATGGCCGGGATTAACCAGACGCTGATGCTGGCGCTGTCGATGGTGGTGATCGCCTCGATGATCGCCGTCGGCGGGCTGGGCCAGATGGTGCTGCGCGGCATCGGCCGCCTCGACATGGGGCTGGCCTCGGTAGGCGGGCTGGGGATCGTGATCCTGGCGATCATCCTGGATCGCCTGACCCAGTCGCTGGGGCGTGACCGCCGCAGCAAGGGCACCCGCCGCTGGTACACCACCGGCCCGGTGGGGCTGCTGACCCGTCCGTTTATCCGCACTGCCTGAACATTCCCCTCCCCGGCGGGCGTCCCCCGCCGGTAAAACCACATAATGAAGGAGAGCACATGAAACATTGCCGCCTGTGGGCCGCGGCCCTGAGCACCAGCGTGCTGGCATCCGGGGCGTTTGCCGCCGATCTGCCGGGCAAGGGCGTGACCGTCCAGCCGATTCAGAGCACCATCAGTGAAGAGACATTCCAGACGTTGCTGGTCAATAAGGCGTTGGAAAAGCTGGGGTATGACGTGCAGGAGACGCGCGAGGTGGATTACAACGTCGCTTACACCTCGATTGCGGCCGGTGACGCCACGTTTACCGCCGTGAACTGGGCACCGCTGCATGATGATATGTACCGCGCGGCCGGGGGCGACAAGGTGTTTTACCGTGAAGGCGCGTATATCACCGGTGCGGCGCAGGGCTACCTGATTGACCGCAAAACAGCTGAGAAGTACCACATCACCAACGTTGAGCAGTTGAAAGACCCGAAGATCGCCAAACTGTTTGACGCCAACGGCAACGGCAAAGCTGACCTGACCGGCTGTACGCCCGGCTGGGGCTGTGAGGCGGCGCTGAATGCGCAGATGAAAGCGTACGGCCTGAACGCCACCGTGGATAACAACCAGGGCAACTACGCGGCGATGATTGCCGACACCATCACGCGTTACAAGGAAGGCAAGCCAATCTTTTACTACACCTGGACGCCGTACTGGGTGAGTGACGTACTGGTGCCGGGCCGTGACGTGCTGTGGTTACAGGTCCCCTTCTCCGTGTTGCCGGGTGAGAAGAACGGCACCACGGAACTGCCGAACGGCAAGAATTACGGTTTCAAAGTGAACACCATGCACATTGTGGCCAACCGCGCCTGGGCGGAGAAGAACCCAGCTGCTGCGAAGCTGTTCGCCATCATGAAAGTACCGCTGAAGGACATTAACGCGCAGAACTCCGCGATGCACGCCGGGCAAAGCTCGGAGGCTGACATTGAGCAGCAGGCAGAGGGATGGATTGCAGCGCATCAGGCGTTGTTTGATAAATGGGTGGAGGAGGCGGCGGCGGCCGCCAAATAGTCACTTTTTCCTGGCTCGAGGTGGGTTGCGTTGGCGCGCGGAGACCGGTTTTCTTAGATCGAGGTGGGTTGCGTTGGCATACGCCCGTTGTCTTCCTGCGGCTCCGCTGCCGCCACCGGGTGTGACGTGGCATGTTTCGGTTGTTTATGTGCAGTTGTCCGCCTGAGCCGTCGAGCCTCAACCGAGCAGGGGCCTGCCGGCGCGCCGGCCCTGCACCCGCGGGCATTGAGTACGCGGTACGGCTTTTTTAGGCTGTGGCTTGTTTCGGTTGCTCATGTACAGTTGTCTACCTGAACCCCATTGCCTCAACCGAGCAGGGCCTGCCGGCGCGCTCGCCCTGCACCCGCGCGCGTTCGGTGCCCCGGCTGAATCATTGCCCGCTACCGCGGGTGACCCTCATTTCGCCTACGGGCTAATCGGGCCGCCGCAGACACGCTCCCGGCGTGGCTGCGACTCTCACGGGCATCCATGCCCGTTCGCCCGGCCCTGCGGCTCCACTCGGCAATGATTTTTACGCCCCCACCTGACTGCAAATCCTTGGTTATGTAAGGAAAGAGTAGATGAGAGATTTGTCGTTATTGGTGCAGACATAAAAATTTCTGTCACATGAAGCAGGCCAGCCGGACTACGCGTGTCACAGCGTTTCTGCTATGTCAGGCACTTTTGCCGGGATCAGCTACCGCGATAAGTTGAATAGCCATACTGGCTAAGCAGCAGCGGTACGTGATAGTGCTCGCTGGTATTGCTGATATGGAACTCCACCGGGATTTCCGGGAAGAAACTCTCTTGTTTTTGTTCTTGGAAATAGTGCCCGGTTTTGAACACGACGCGGTAATCCCCTGTGGCAGCAGGCTGCGCAGGCCAGAATTGTTTAATACGCCCGTCCTTGTCGGTCGTGGCCTTGTTTAAAAATTTCCAGCCAGCTTCCTGCTTCTGCTCCAGCGTCACTTCAACATTGGAAGCCGGTTTGCCGGTTTGCTGGTTCAGTACGTGTACGCTCAAAAGATTCTGCTCTGCGGCCATTGCGGTTGCAGAAGCGGTAAGAGCAAGCGCCAGAGCGGCTGCGTTGAAATAATGTTTCATGGTGAATACTCCCGTTTGAATGTGTGCTTGTTATATCGCGCTCTCCATGCAAAACACCTGACGCCAGCATGACAAAAATGTCAGGTTGGCAAAATTTCGGGGGAAGTATTCCGGCGTATGCAGATTTTCAGCAGCGGTAGAAGCGTAAAATCATTGCCGAATAGAGCCACAGAGCCGGGTGAGCGGGCAGGACGCCAAAAAAAGCCCCGCCTACCCTTTCCTTACATACTCACAAATTTGCAGAAGTGGTGGGGGCGTAAAAATCATTGCCGAGTGAAGACGAAGGGCCGGGTGAGCGGACAGGGATGTCCGCGAAAGACGCCCATGACAGGGACTGTCATTAGCGGCGGCCCGAAAAGCCCGTAGGCGCAACGAGGGTCACCCGCGAGAGCGGGCAATGATTCAGCCAATCCACCGAAAGTGCGCGGGTGCAGGGCCGGCGCGCCGGCAGGCCCTGCTCGGTTGAGGCTCAGGAAACCAGGCAGACAACTGCACATAAACAACCGAAACATGCCACCCCACCCACGACCGAAACCGAAACCGAACCCCACCATCAATAAAAACATCCCCCTGAATGGCAATACAAATCCCCTCTCCTGAGTAATACTATCCCCCACCATTAATTAGCAACCTACCTATAATGACTGAACATAAAAAAGCCACCCTGACACCGGCCTTAACCCTGCTGATGTCGGTTGCCACCGGGCTGGCCGTCGCCAGTAACTATTATGCCCAGCCACTGCTGGAAACCATCGCAAATGCCTTCTCGCTCTCCGTAAATCAGGCCGGGTTTATCGTGACCGTCGCGCAGGTCAGCTACGCCTGCGGCCTGCTGTTTCTGGTGCCGCTGGGGGATAAATTTGAACGGCGCAGCATGATCGTGCTGATGATGCTGCTGGCCGGGGCCGGGATGCTGATCACCGCCTCCACCAGCACGCTGTCGCTGATGCTGGTCGGCACCGCCATGACCGGGCTGTTCTCGGTGGTGGCGCAGATTCTGGTGCCGCTGGCAGCCTCGATGGCTGAACCGCACCGGCGCGGCAAAGTGGTCGGTACCATCATGAGCGGCCTGCTGCTCGGCATCCTGCTGGCGCGTACGGTGGCCGGTGCGCTGGCCTCGTTCGGCGGCTGGCGCACCATTTACTGGGTGGCGAGCGTGCTGATGTTCATCATGGCGGCAGTGATGTGGCGCGTACTGCCCCGCGCAAAACCGCATACCGACCTCAACTATGGCCAGCTGATCGGCTCTATCTTTACCCTGTTTTTGCGTAACCCGCTGCTGCGTACCCGCGCGCTGATCGGCATGTTCTCTTTCGCCAACTTCAGCATCCTCTGGACGTCAATGGCCTTCCTGCTTGCCGGGCCGTCTTTCCACTTCTCTGAAGGCACCATCGGGCTGTTCGGGCTGGCAGGTGCCGCCGGGGCTCTGGCCGCCGGGCGGGCCGGGCATCTGGCTGATAAGGGCTTTGCCAAACACTCCACCACCGCCGGCAGCATCCTGTTGCTGCTCTCCTGGGGCGCCATCTATTACGGCCAGCATTCGGTGGCCTGGCTGATTGCCGGGATCCTGGTGCTCGACATGGCCGTTCAGGGCGTGCACATCACCAACCAGAGCGTCATTTACCGCACCATGCCGGAAGCCCGTAACCGCCTGACCGCAGGTTACATGACCAGCTACTTTATCGGCGGTGCGGCAGGCTCTCTGCTGTCAGCAAGTGCTTACCAACATGCAGGCTGGACCGGCGTGGTGGCCGTGGGCGCGGCGATTTCCTTACTGAATCTGATACACTGGGCGCTTAACCATCAGCATCGCGCCTGATAAGTCAGTGGCTTGATGAGCCAGTGCTTTGATGAACAAGTGACCTGATGAACAAGCGACCTGGTTAGCAAGCGAATAGTAAAGATCGCAATTTATTTCGGGCTTAGGGTATTAAGACTATTAACAGTCTGGTAATGTTTGCCTAATAAATTACTTTTAGTGGCTGGTGCTCCTGCCAGCCATTACCCGGATGCAAAGCCAAGGCGTTACCGACACGCCAGCCCGCTTTCCTGGTTTCACCGACAGTTTGCCCGCCCTGATTGGTTCTCTGCCGGTGCCCTTTTCTCAGGTTCGCCGGTCTGCCCGCTGTCTCTGCTTTAACCCTTGCCGTGGATACCAAGGATGTAACCAATGAGCACTGAGGTCGTTATTTTTACGTTGGTGGTTGGCCTCGCCAATGCGCTGCTCCGCTATCTGCCGTTGCGCTTCCAGGCCCGATTCCCCGCCTGGGCAGCCGTACCGGCCTCATTTCTGTTTGTCTCCTGCCGTGCCGGGCCACCCGCGCGAAGGCCTTCTCCTGTGCCTGATACCTGCCGTGGGTTTCCCCCCGGAGGGCCGCATGACGGCGCCCCTGAAGGGCCGGGCAGTGGCCAAATGGGATACAAATAGTTAACAATTTCGCATAGCGTGGCGTTTACTTTGTTAATCACCATCGTTACTATACCGCCTGTAACTAATGAGGTTCCTCATAATGGACAGTTCGTTTACTCCAATTGAACAGATGCTGAATTTTCGCGCCAAACGGCAGAAAGATTTCCCTTACCAGGAGATCCTGCTGACGCGTTTATGCATGCACATGCAAAGCAAGCTGTTGGAAAACCGCAACAAAATGCTGAAAGCGCAAGGGATTAATGAAACCCTGTTTATGGCGCTGATCACCCTGGATGCCCAGGAGAACCACAGCATTCAGCCCTCTGAACTCAGCTCCGCCCTTGGCTCCTCCCGCACCAATGCGACCCGCATCGCCGATGAGCTGGAAAAGCGCGGCTGGATTGAGCGCCGTGAAAGCGATAACGATCGCCGTTGCCTGCACCTGCACATGACCCCGGCCGGGGAAGCCTTCCTGCGCCAGCTGCTGCCGCCGCAGCATAAAAGCCTGCACTTCCTTTGGTCGACCCTGACAGAAAGTGAACAGCAACAGCTGGAAGCCCTGACGCGCAAACTGCTGACGCGCCTTGACCAGATGGAGATGGCGGAACAGGCGACCACCGTGTAACCCGCCTTCCGGCCACCCTGCCGGTGGGGTGATGCAGGCGGTGTGGTGCATGAGGCGCCACCAGGCAGGCCCCACCCGCATGGAAACCGATGATTTTTTACCGCCCCGCTGCTCCGGCACCGGGGCGGTCTGCGTTACCCGTTATGGGTGACCAGGGCAAGGATCGGACCTGTGCCGGCCGTGACAGCCGGCATGTAACATCATAATAAATCAATAAAACGTGGAGAAAACCATGAGTGCAGATGCGGAGATTCAACAACCGCAGCAACCTACCGCCAAGAAACGTTCCCGCAAGCGGGCGCTGATTATTCTTGCGGTGATTTTTTTGGTTGTCGGGGTGGCGTATGCCGTGTATTGGTTCCTGGTGTCGCGCCATTACCAGGAAACCGATGACGCCTACGTGGCGGGTAACCAGGTGCAGATTATGGCCCAGGTGTCCGGCAGCGTGACGCAGGTTAACGTCGATAACACCGATTTTGTGCGCAAGGGCGATGTGCTGCTGACCCTCGACCCGACTGACGCCGAACAGGCGTTTGAACGCGCCAAAACCAGCCTGGCCAGCAGCGTGCGCCAGACCCACCAGCTGATCATCAACAGCAAGCAGTATCAGGCCACGATCGCGCTGCGCAAAACGGAACTGAATCAGGCAGAAAGCGATTACCAGCGCCGTATCGTGCTGGGGGCCGCCAAGGCCATCGGCCGCGAGGAACTGCAACACGCACGTGATGCGGTCGACAGCGCCAAGGCGTCACTGGATGTCGCGCAACAGCAATACAACGCCAACCAGGCGATGATCCTCGATACCCCGCTGGCCCAGCAACCCGCCATCCAACAGGCTGCCGCGCAGTTGCGTGACGCCTGGCTGGCGCTGCAACGTACCCGCGTGGTGGCCCCGATTGACGGTTATGTATCGCGCCGCAGTGTGCAGGTAGGCGCGCAGATCACGTCCGGCAGCCCGCTGATGGCGGTGGTGCCCTCCTCTAACCTCTGGGTGGATGCCAACTTCAAAGAGACTCAGCTGGCGAAAATGCGCATCGGCCAGCCTGCCACGGTGGTCAGTGACATTTACGGCGACGAGGTGGTGTATCAGGGCAAAGTCGTGGGGCTGGACATGGGCACCGGCAGCGCCTTCTCGCTGTTACCGGCGCAAAACGCCACCGGTAACTGGATTAAGGTGGTACAGCGCCTGCCGGTGCGGATTGAGCTGGACGCCCAACAGGTCGCCGCTCACCCGCTGCGCATCGGCCTCTCCACGCTGGTGAAAGTGGATACCCGCAATACCGACGGGCTGGTGCTGGCGAAAACCGTGCGTCAGGGGCCGCTCTACCAGACCAACGCCCTGACGCTGGATCTGGCCCCGGCCAACCAGATGATTGCTGACATCATTCATGCGAATGGCGGCTGAACCCGGCGGAGGTAAGCGTGGCTAAAAAACCCCTCGAAGGCGCACCGCTCGCCTGGATGACCGTCGCGCTGGCGCTGGCGACCTTTATGCAGGTGCTGGACTCCACCATCGCCAACGTGGCGATCCCGACCATCGCCGGTAACCTGGGGGCATCCAACTCCCAGGGCACCTGGGTGATCACCAGTTTCGGCGTGGCGAATGCCATTTCGATCCCGATCACCGGCTGGCTGGCCAAGCGGTTTGGTGAGGTGAAGCTGTTCCTCTGGTCCACGGTGATGTTTGCTGTGGCCTCGTGGCTGTGCGGCATCTCCAACAGCCTGGAGATGCTGATCTTCTTCCGCGTGATCCAGGGCATTGTGGCCGGGCCGCTGATCCCGCTGTCACAGAGCCTGCTGCTCAGCAACTACCCGCCCGCCAAGCGCGGGCTGGCGCTGTCGCTGTGGTCGATGACGGTGATCGTGGCCCCCATCTGCGGCCCGATTCTGGGCGGTTACATCAGCGATAACTACCATTGGGGCTGGATCTTCTTCATCAACGTGCCGATCGGCGTCGCGGTGGTGCTGCTGACGTTGCAGACCCTGCGCGGCCGCGAGACCCGCACCGAGATTAAGCCGATTGATACCGTGGGGCTGGTGCTGCTGGTGGTGGGGATCGGCTGCCTGCAGGTGATGCTCGACCGCGGCAAAGAGCTGGACTGGTTCAGCTCGCGGGAGATCATCATCCTGACGGTGGTGGCGGTGGTGGCGCTGGCGTTCCTGATTGTCTGGGAGCTGACGGATGACCACCCGATTGTGGATCTGGCGCTGTTTAAGCAGCGGAATTTCACCATCGGCTGCCTCTGCATCAGCCTGGCTTATATGCTCTATTTCGGCGCGATTGTGCTGCTGCCGCAGTTGTTGCAGGAGGTCTACGGCTACACCGCCACCTGGGCGGGGCTGGCGTCTGCGCCGGTGGGGATTCTGCCGGTGATCCTGTCGCCGATTATCGGCCGTTTTGCCCATAAGCTGGATATGCGGCGGCTGGTGACCTTCAGCTTCATTATGTATGCGGTCTGCTTCTATTGGCGCGCCTGGACGTTTGAGCCGGGCATGGATTTCGGTGCCTCGGCCTGGCCGCAGTTTATCCAGGGGTTTGCCGTGGCCTGCTTCTTCATGCCGCTGACCACCATCACCCTCTCCGGCCTGCCGCCGGAGCGGCTGGCGGCGGCCTCCAGCCTGTCGAACTTTATGCGTACGCTGGCCGGGTCTATCGGCACGTCGATCACCACCACGCTGTGGACCGATCGCGAGGCGATGCACCATGCGCAGCTCACTGAGTCAGTGAACCCGTTCAACCCGGTGGCGCAGCAGACGTATCAACAACTGGAGCAGCTCGGCATGAGCCAGCAACAGGCTTCCGCCTATCTGGCGCAGGAGATTACCAATCAGGGGCTGATTATTTCAGCCAACGAAATCTTCTGGCTCTCGGCAGGGATTTTCATCCTGCTGCTGGCGCTGGTGTGGTTTGCCCGTCCGCCATTCGGCTCCGGCCCTGGGGGCGGGGGCGGTGCGCACTGATAGTCAGCCATAAAAAAACGGACGCAGAGGCGTCCGTTTTTTTTGGGGGGGGAAACAGGCCTGGGGCTCATCAGCCCTGGTTCTGACGCCACCACTCACCGAGCAGGATGCCGGTCGCTACCGAGACGTTGAGGCTCTCAACGCGGCCGGTACCGCCGATGGAGACGCTCAGGTCGCCCTGCTGCCAGGCGCTGTCGGAGAGGCCGTCACGTTCCTGGCCGAGCACCAGCACCATTTTCGCCGGCAGTGTCGCTTTCGACAGCGGCGTGCCTTTGTGGCTGGAGGTGGTAACGATGGTGTAACCCGCCTTGCGGAAGGTGTCCAGCACGCTCAGGAAATCATCGGCGTTGATCGCTTTCACATGCTCCGCACCGCCTTCCGCCGTACGGACTGCCGCGCCGGATTCCAGCTGCGCCGGGTCCTGCACCAGCAGGCCGTTAATGCCGAAGTGGGCACAGGTGCGCATGATGCCGCCGAGGTTGTGCGGGTTACCGACATCTTCCAGCGCCAGCACGCAGTCGGTCGCCGGTGCCTGCTCCAGGTAGGTTTCCGCCGTCAGGCCCTGGCGCTTTTTGATCAGGAAGCAAACGCCGCCGTGATGCTCGGTGCCGGACGCTTTCGCCAGCTCATCCTCTTCCACCACGTGGTAGGCTTTGCGGTTGGCCGCCATCCAGCGCAGCGCTTCGCGGAAGCGCGGGGTCACGGACTGCACGAACCAGGCGCGCACAATGGCGTCCGGGCGGCTGGCAAACAGCGCCTGACAGGCGTTTTCGCCGTAGACGCGCGTCTCTTCGGCGCGCTGGCGGCGCAGCTGTTCCGGGTCAATAAAGCTTTTGCCGGTGATGCCGCCGTGGTCCGGTGCGGCCTCTTCCGACGGGGCGCGTGACACGGTTTTCCACGGGGAGGTGTACGGGCCGTCGTCACGATCGTCACGGGCCGGGCGGCGCGGGCGATTCGGGTCATTACGGCGGGTGTCATTGCGGGTGTCGCTGCCACGGGCATCACTGCCGCGCGGGCCGCGTGAATCCCCACCGCGAGGGCCGCGCGCGTCACCGCCGCGTGGGCCGTTGCCGCCACGGGCATCGCTGCTGCGGCGATCGTCACGGCGTCCGTTCTCCGGGCGGCCGTTATCGCGCCCTTTACCGGCCGGACGACGATCTTTGTTACGGTTATCGCCGTCATCTTCACTGCGGACGTACATCACTTTGACTTTGCCGCCTTTACCACTTAATGAATCGCTCATTCTCTTCTCCACCTACCAAACGCGCTGGGCGCGCAGATTACCTGATATGCGCCGGGTAAACCACACGCAATCGCTAAAAGCTAAAATCTATTGCATTCATTGAACAAATCGTTTTGTCCATGCCCCTGAAACTCTCCATACTGCTAACATTACAGCAACATTTTGCGCGTCACCCGGAGGTTTCCACCGCCTGACGCGACAGGCTGTCACCCCTTTCTCTGACTGAGGCTATGTTATGAATACCGTATGTGCATCCTGCCAGGCCACTAACCGCCTGCCTGAAGACCGCATTGATGACGGCGCAAAATGCGGCCGTTGCGGTCATCCGCTGTTTGACGGCGAAGTCACCCATGCCACCGCCGCCACGCTGGACAAATTGCTGCAAGACGATCTGCCGGTAGTCATCGACTTCTGGGCGCCGTGGTGCGGGCCATGCCTGAACTTTGCCCCGGTGTTTGAAGAGGTGGCGCAAGAGCGCGCCGGTAAAATGCGGTTTGTGAAGATTAACACCGAGCAGGAACAGGCACTCAGCGCCCGCTACCGCATTCGCAGCATCCCGACCATTATGGTGTTCCATAAGGGCGAAATGGTGGACATGTTGAGCGGCGCCATGCCGAAAGCCCCTTTTAACGGCTGGCTCGACGAAACCATTATGGCGAAATAAGCCGCCTTTTATTCTTCAGTGTAATGCATGAATGGCGATAGGGCCTGATGCATCGCCCCGGTGCCGCCGGTTTAACGGTGGCACCGGCGGCACCGGTTGTTTAGAATAGCGCGCCTTATCCCCGCTGAATGCCCCGGAACCCCCATGCCAGACAATGCTGTTTTACGCCTGCGCCGCGAGCGCCTGGCGCGATCGACCCGCCCCTACCGCGCCCGCGGCTGCCGGGTTATCCGCTGCCAGCGCTGCTTATTACCGCAGGTGAACTGCCTGTGCGACACCATTGTGCCGCAACCGGCGCGCAGCCGTTTCTGTCTGGTGATGTTCGATACCGAGGCGCTGAAGCCGAGCAATACCGGGCGGCTTATCGCTGATATCCTGCCGGATACCCAGGCGTTTGTCTGGTCACGCACGGAAACTGACCCGGCGCTGCTGGCGGCGGTGGCTGACCCGGCGCGCCAGCCCTATGTGGTGTTCCCGGATGCCTACGCCGAACCGGGGCGCCAGGTGTTCACCCAGTTGCCGCCGGGCGGCAAACCGCCGCTGTTCATCATGCTCGACGGCACCTGGACCGAAGCCAAAAAGATGTTCCGCAAAAGCCCCTACCTCAACGCGCTGCCGATGTTCTCGCTGAATGTGGCCTCAACCTCGCGCTATCTGCTGCGTGAAGCCCAGCGGCCGGAACAGCACTGTACTGCCGAAGTGGCCGCCGTCCTGTTGGAACAGGCAGGTGACGCAGCGGCCGCCACCGGCCTTGCCACCCATTTCCACACCTTCCGCGAACGTTATCTGGCCGGAAAACCGCATCGCCCGGTTGAGGTCACAGCATAATCCCGCTATTGCGCGTAAAATCATCCACTCAGCCTATGTCAGAAGAGTGTGCAGATGAGCCAACGCGGATTAGAGGCGCTGTTACGGCCTAAATCGATCGCTGTGATCGGGGCGTCCAATAAACCGGGGCGCGCCGGGAACCTGATGATGCGTAACCTGCTGGAGGGCGGCTTCAACGGGCCGGTGCTGCCGGTGACGCCCACCGGCCGGGCGGTGTGCGGGGTGCTGGCCTACGCCGATGTCGCCAGCCTGCCGGTAACGCCCGACCTGGCGGTGATCTGTACCCGCGCTGACCGTAACCCGGCGCTGCTGGAGGCGCTGGGGCAAAAAGGCTGTAAGACGGCCATTGTGCTCTCTTCCCACCCGGCGCAATTTGCCGAGTTGAAAGCCTGCGCCCAGCGTTTTTCGATGCGGCTGCTCGGCCCTAACAGCCTGGGGCTGCTGGCCCCGTGGCAACAATTGAATGCCAGCTTTTCGCCGGTGCCGATCAAAAAAGGCAAGCTGGCGTTTATTTCACAGTCCGCTGCGGTGGCCAATACCATTCTCGACTGGGCGCAACAGCGGGCGATGGGCTTCTCTTACTTTATTTCACTCGGCGACAGCCTCGATATCGATGTGGATGACCTGCTCGATTTCCTGGCGCGTGACGCCAAAACCAGCGCCATTCTGCTCTATCTCGAGCATGTCAGTGATGCGCGCCGTTTTCTTTCCGCCTCACGCAGCGCCTCGCGCAATAAACCGATTCTGGTTATCAAAAGCGGCCGCAGCCCGCAGGCGCAACAGTTATTGCAGGGCCACCAGGGGCTGGATGCGGCCTATGATGCCGCCATCCAGCGTGCCGGGTTGCTGCGGGTGCAGGATACCCATGAGCTGTTTTCTGCCGTCGAGACCCTGAGCCATATGCACCCGCTGCGCGGCGAACGGCTGCTGATTGTCAGCAACGGTGCCGCCCCGGCGGCGATGGCGCTGGATGAGCTACTGCACCGCCACGGCAAGCTGGCCACGTTCGACGCCGATACGTTGCAGGCGCTGGCGGCCGCACTGCCGGATATTATCTCCCCCGGTAACCCGCTGGATCTGCGCGATGACGCGACCCCGGCACGCTATCAGGCCGCGCTGACCGTGCTGCTCGACAGCCAGGATTACGATGCGCTGCTGCTGATCCATGCGCCGAGCGCCGCTGCCCACGCCACCACCACCGCCGCGACCCTGATCGATACCGTAAAGCGCCACCCGCGCGGTAAGCGCATCACGCTGCTGACCAACTGGTGCGGCGAGCACTCCTCGCAGGAGGCGCGGCGGCTGTTTACCAATGCCGGGATCCCGACCTACCGCACGCCGGAGGGCGCAGTGACGGCCTTTATGCATATGGTGGAGTACCGGCGTAACCAGAAACAGTTGCGGGAGACGCCGGCCCTGCCGGTGGCGCTGGCGACCGACAGCGCCCACGCCCACCAGCTTATCGATCAGGCGCTGGCAGAAGGCACCCTCCAGCTCGATACCCATGAGGTGCGTGCCATTCTGCAGGCGTATGGGTTGCATACCCTGCCGACCTGGATCGCCGGTGACAGCGCCGAGGCGGTACACATTGCCGAGCAGATTGGCTACCCGGTGGCGTTAAAACTGCGCTCGCCGGATATTCCGCATAAGTCTGAGGTGCAGGGGGTGATGCTCTACCTGCGGACAGCTGCTGAAGTTCAACAGGCGGCAGATGCGATCCTCGACCGGGTGCGGCGGGCATTTCCCCAGGCACGCATCCAGGGGCTGCTGGTACAGAGCATGGCTAACCGTGCCGGTGCACAGGAGTTGCGGATTGTGGTGGAGCAAGACCCGGTGTTCGGCCCGCTGATTATGCTGGGTGAAGGCGGCGTGGCGTGGCGACCGGAGGAACAGGCGGCCGTGGCGCTGCCGCCGCTGAACATGACGCTGGCGCGCTATCTGGTGATGCAGGCGGTGAAAGGCGGCAAAATCCGCGGCCGCAGCGCCCTGCGCCCGCTCGACATCCCGGCGCTCAGCCGGTTGCTGGTGCAGGTTTCTAACCTGATCCTCGACTGCCCGCAGATTTCGCGGCTGGACATCCACCCGCTGCTGGCCTCCGGCAGCGACTTCAGTTTGCTTGATGTCTCCATGCAACTGGCCCCGTTCAGCGGCGACCCGCAGGCACGCCTGGCGATCCGCCCTTACCCGCATGCGCTGGAAGAACCGGTGACGCTGAAAGACGGCAGCCAATGCCTGTTCCGCCCCATCCTGCCGGAAGATGAGCCTTTGCTGAAGCATTTTATCAGCCAGGTTACTAAGGAAGATCTCTACTATCGCTACTTTAGCGAGATCAATGAGTTTACCCATGAAGATTTGGCGAATATGACCCAAATCGACTACGATCGGGAGATGGCATTTGTGGCGGTGCGGCCTGAGGGCGATGGCCAGGCCATTATTGGCGTGACCCGCGCCGTCTCTGATCCCGACAATATTGATGCGGAGTTTTCGGTGCTGGTGCGCTCTGACCTGAAGGGCCTTGGGCTGGGCGGCCGGTTACTGGCCAAGATGATTGCGTATACTGCCGGCCACGGTTTAAAACGGCTGACCGGGATTACCATGCCGAATAACCGCGGCATGATCGCACTGGCCAGAAAACGCGGTTTCCAGGTGGAGACAGTGCTGGAGGACGGCATCGTCAATCTGACATTACCGCTGTCACCGTTACCTTCAGAATCATTATGATCCAGACGATTACCGGCAAAACCTGCGCACCTGTGGGTGACTAATGTTATTATCGGCCGGTTCAACAGATTATTATTTTCGCCCGTGGCGCTCCCGCCATGCTTAAAGAGAGAAGAAGCGCACTGTGATGTTGTCTAAATTTAAACGCAATAAACATCAACAACACCTTGCACACTTGCCCAAACTCCCCCAAACGGTAGATGCCCTCCGCACGCTTTATGCGCCTGCGGACTTCCGTGTGGCGTTGCTGGACGCCATTGCTCAGGCAGAGCGCCGCATTTATCTGGTGGCACTCTATCTGGAGAATGATGACGGTGGGCGCAGCGTGCTTGAGGCGCTGTATCACGCCAAGCAAGCCCGGCCGGAGCTGGAGATCGCCGTGCTGGTTGACTGGCACCGCGCGCAGCGTGGGCGTATCGGGGCCGCCGCCGGCCATACCAATGCCGACTGGTATTGCGATATGGCACAACAACACCCTGATGCTGCCGTTCCGGTGTATGGCGTGCCGGTTAACACCCGGGAAGCGCTGGGCGTGCTGCACCTGAAAGGGTTCATTGTTGACGATCAGGTTATTTACAGCGGTGCCAGCCTGAACGATGTCTATCTGCATCAGCATGATAAATACCGTTACGACCGTTATCAGCTGATCCGCAATGCGCCGATGGCGGATGCGATGATCGCATATATCAATAAACACCTGTTAACGGCGGAGGCAGTGTCACGCCTCGATCGCAGCGATCGCCCAAAAAGCCCGGAAATTAAAAATGAAACGCGGATGTTCCGCCAGACACTGCGCGGCGCCGGGTACAGTTTCCACGGCAGTGCCGGTAACGATCAGCTGGCAGTAACGCCCCTGGTCGGGCTGGGCAAGCAGAGCGTCCTGAATAAAACCATTTTCCACCTGATGGCCTGTGCCGATGATCGCCTGACGCTCTGCACCCCTTACTTCAACCTGCCCGCCCTGCTGGTGCGTAACCTGGTAGCGCTGCTGCGCCAGGGTAAACAGGTGGAGATTATCGTCGGGGACAAAACCGCCAACGATTTTTATATCCCTCAGGATCAGCCGTTTAAAATCATCGGTGCCCTGCCCTATCTGTATGAGATTAACCTGCGCCGTTTCCTCAGCCGCCTGCAACGCTTCATCGACAGTGGCCAGCTGATCGTGCGGTTATGGAAAGATGGCGATAACAGCTATCACCTGAAAGGGATCTGGGTAGATGAAGAGTGGCAGCTGATCACCGGTAATAACCTCAACCCGCGCGCCTGGCGGCTCGATCTGGAGAATGCGATCCTAATCCACGATCCGCATCAGCAGCTCCATGAACAACGCCGCGCCGAGCTGGAAGCCATTCGCCAGCATACCCAGGTGGTTAATCATTACCTGGAGCTTGAGAGCATTCAGCAATATCCGGTGAAGGTACGTAAGCTGATCCGCCGTTTGCGGCGCATCCGGATTGACCGGCTGATTAGCCGTATCCTGTAAATCAAACACCCCGCGCGCAGGCCGGGGTTTTTTATAGGGGATATATGGGGAGTCTGTTAGGCCGTGGCCTTGTGCTTTCCGCCCTGCTGAGTTGTGGCGGGTGCAGCCACTATGCGCAGGACAAATGGACCGGGCAGGATAAGGTTGAACACTTTATCGGTTCGGCCGCGCTTGCCGCCGCCGGCAGTGCCTATGCTGAACACCACCATGCCGGGCAAACCGAACGCCGCAATGTCGGGCTGCTGTTTTCATTAAGCCTCGGTGTGGCGAAAGAGGGATATGACAGCCGCCCGGCAGGCAGCGGCTGGAGCTGGAAAGATCTCGGATGGGATGTTGCCGGCGCGCTGGCCGGCTATACGCTTTATGACGCAGCAAACTAGAGCTGAATCTCTTTCCCTTTACGATGCAGGCTGATGGATACCAGAAACGCCAGCAACGCCATCCCGGAGACATACCAGAAAAAGGCATTCTCGACGCCCCAGGATTTCAGCGACAGTGCCACATACTCCGCCGACCCGCCAAACATGGCATTCGCCACCGCATAAGAGAGCCCCACCCCCATCGCCCGGACTTCCGGCGGGAACATTTCCGCTTTCAGTAACCCACTGATAGAGGTGTAGAAAGAGACAATGGTCAGCGCCCCGACAATCAGCCCAAACGCCAGCCAGGGATTGGTGACATCCTTCAGCGTGTAAAGAATCGGTACGGTCAGCAGCGTTGCCAGCCCGCTGTAAATCAGCATGGAATTGCGCCGGCCAATCTTATCAGACAGCGCACCAATCAGCGGTTGCAACAGCATGTAGACCAGCAGTGCCATCGTCATGATCGTGCTTGCCGTTTTCGCTTCGACACCTGCGGTATTCACCAGATACTTCTGCATATAGGTGGTGAAGGTGTAAAAGCTGAGCGAACCGCCGGCAGTAAAGCCCAATACCATAAAGAACGCTTTCCGGTGCTTCCATAACCCTTTGAGCGTCCCGGCATCTTTATGTTGCCGGGTAGTCTGATCGGACGTTTCATTCAGCGAACGCCGCAGGAAAAGGGCTACCACAGCCAATGCGGCCCCCAGGGCAAACGGGATACGCCAGCCCCAGGCTTTTAATTCTGCATTGCTGAAGATCTGTTGTAAAACCAGCAGCACCAGTAATGCGAGCAGTTGCCCACCTATCAACGTGACGTACTGGAAAGAGGCATAAAAGCCACGCCGCCCTTTCACTGCCACCTCACTCATATAGGTCGCACTGGTGCCGTACTCGCCGCCGACCGACAACCCCTGAAACAGCCTTGCCAGCAGCAATAATGCAGGTGCCCAGGCACCCAGTGTGGCGTAGGTAGGAAGGCAGGCGATCATCAAGGATCCCCCGCACATCATGCAGACTGAGATCAGCATCGATGTTTTACGGCCATGTTTATCTGCGATCCGGCCGAATAGCCAGCCCCCTATAGGACGCATGAAAAATCCGGCCGCAAAAACACCGGCAGTTTGCAGTAATTGCGTCGTGCTGTTACCGGCAGGAAAGAAAGCCGCAGCAAAGTAAATTGAGCAGAATGAATAGATATAGAAATCAAACCATTCCACCAGATTACCGGATGACGCCCCCACAATCGCGAATACGCGCTTCTTCTTATCCCTTTGAGCCTCCTGCTCAGGAACACTCTGAGTAATCTCCGCCATTCTGTTCTCCATTGTCTTGTGGCGATTGGATTTAACAAAAAAGGCCAATCCAACCCATATCAATCATGGAAATTTAACCAATTCATTAACAAGCAGGCTAATGAAATCAGGGTTTGCGGAGGTTTACTGCCCGTTTTGTGATAACAAACGGCATTTATGCGGCGTTATAGCGTGATGGCAGGCTCGTGTTGAGCAGGAATAGCAGACGATCTGAGGAAAGGGTGATGGCAAGTGTGACAGCTGTTTTTAACGCGGTGTTTTAATGCTCGCTTTTAATCGCATGCTTTAACGCTGTTTTAACGCATAGCAAAAAGGCCATCCTTGCGGATGGCCTCGTGCTTAATTTGATGCCTGGCAGTTCCCTACTCTCGCATGGGGAGACCCCACACTACCATCGGCGCTACGGCGTTTCACTT
>NZ_JAERKB010000025.1:0-27108 GCF_018257325.1 Nissabacter archeti | reverse complement strand
GGCGTATATTACGCTTTCCTCTTTCAGAGTCAACCTCTTTTTCAGAAGTTTTTTCTCTTGTTTTCTCTCTTCCCGGCTGCTTGTGAAGTGAATCACTTGCGCCGTGTCGATGGAGGCGCATTATAGGGAGTTCCGCGCAGCCCGCAACAGGTATTTTGCAGAAAAGTGGTCGTTTGCTGCATTCCACAGCAAAACCCGGCCTTATACCTCTTTTTACACAAACTTATCCACAACCGCATTCTGAGGCCAAATTTTACGAGCACCACGCAATCGTTTTCGCTACAATTCCAGCGCGCTGTTAATGACGTTCTACTGGCTGCCCCTGTGGGGGCGTTATCTGAATAGTGCCCGCTTTTCTTTATTCCCGGGCAGAATTCACATAACGCTCTTTATTGAGACTCCAAAGCCAAGGGATAAAACCACCATGCAACAACGTCGTCCTATTCGCCGCGCATTGCTCAGCGTTTCTGATAAAGCCGGTATCACCGAATTCGCCCAAGCATTGTCTCAACGTGGGGTTGAATTACTCTCTACAGGCGGAACCGCCCGCCTGCTGGCAGACGCCGGTCTGCCGGTCACTGAAGTTTCTGACTATACCGGTTTCCCGGAGATGATGGACGGGCGCGTCAAAACCCTGCATCCGAAAGTGCATGGCGGCATTCTGGGCCGTCGTGGCCAGGATGATGAGGTAATGCAACAGCATGCCATTGCCCCAATCGACATGGTGGTGGTTAACCTTTATCCCTTTGCCCAGACCGTTGCCGACCCGGACTGCTCCCTGGCAGATGCGGTTGAGAATATCGATATCGGCGGGCCGACGATGGTGCGCTCTGCGGCCAAGAACCATAACGATGTCGCGATTGTGGTAAAGAGCAGTGACTATCTGGCCATCCTGCGTGAGATGGATGACAACGAGAATGCCCTGACGCTCGAGACCCGTTTCGATCTGGCTATCAAAGCGTTTGAGCACACCGCGGCTTACGACAGCATGATCGCCAACTATTTCGGTACGCTGGTTCCGGCCTACCACGGCGACAGCCAGGAGCCGTCCGGCCAGTTCCCACGCACGCTGAATCTGAACTACATCAAAAAGCAGGATATGCGTTACGGTGAGAACAGCCACCAGAAAGCCGCCTTCTATATAGAAGAAGAGATCAAGGAAGCGTCTGTCGCGACCGCCGAGCAGTTACAGGGCAAAGCGCTCTCCTATAACAATATCGCGGATACCGATGCGGCGCTGGAGTGTGTGAAGGAGTTCAGTGAGCCGGCCTGCGTTATCGTCAAGCACGCCAACCCCTGTGGTGTGGCAATCGGCAGCTCTCTGCTGGACGCTTATGAACGCGCCTATAAAACGGACCCGACCTCAGCTTTCGGCGGCATTATTGCGTTTAACCGGGAGCTGGACGCAGAAACAGCCAAAGCGATCATCAGCCGTCAGTTTGTGGAAGTGATTATCGCCCCGTCTGTCAGCGCTGAAGCTCTGGCCCTGACCGCCAGCAAACAGAATGTCCGTGTCTTGCAGTGTGGTGAATGGACAAGCCGCACCACCGCACTGGATTTCAAACGCGTCAATGGCGGCCTGCTGGTACAGGATCGCGATCTGGGCATGGTGGCCGCCCGTGATTTACGCGTGGTGTCCCAGCGTCAGCCTACTGAGCAGGAGCTGCGTGACGCGCTGTTCTGCTGGAAAGTGGCCAAGTTCGTCAAATCCAATGCCATCGTTTATGCGCGTGATAATGTGACCATCGGTATCGGCGCAGGCCAGATGAGCCGCGTGTACTCGGCGAAAATTGCTGGTATTAAAGCCGCAGATGAAGGGTTGGAAGTCAAAGGGTCGGTCATGGCGTCTGACGCCTTCTTCCCCTTCCGTGACGGTATTGATGCCGCAGCGGCCGTAGGGGTGACCTGCGTGATCCAGCCGGGCGGCTCTATCCGTGACGACGAGGTGATTGCGGCCGCTAATGAACATGGCATCGCCATGCTGTTCACCGACATGCGCCATTTCCGCCACTAGTTTTTACTGCGGGTGCATGAGGCACCCGCCGCTCCGGAGTTATTACATGAACATCTTGATTATCGGTAACGGCGGCCGCGAACATGCGCTGGCCTGGAAAGCCTCCCAATCCCCGCTGGCGGATACCGTTTATGTCGCACCGGGCAACGCCGGAACGGCATTGGAACCTCTGTTGGTGAATGTGGATATCGCGGCGACGGACATTGACGGCCTGCTGGCGTTTGCCAAAGCCAATGATATCGGCCTGACGGTTGTCGGCCCGGAAGCCCCGCTGGTGATCGGCGTGGTGGATGCCTTCCGCGCGGCCGGCCTGAAAATTTTTGGCCCGACACAAGCTGCCGCCCAACTGGAAGGGTCGAAAGCCTTTACCAAGGATTTCCTGGCGCGCCATCAGATCCCAACAGCGGAATACCATAACTTCACCGAGGTTGAGCCGGCGCTGGCGTATGTACGCAGCAAAGGTGCACCTATCGTCATTAAAGCGGATGGGCTGGCAGCCGGTAAAGGCGTCATCGTGGCGATGACCCTGGAAGAAGCCGAAGCGGCCGTCACTGACATGCTGGCAGGCAATGCATTTGGCAACGCGGGCCACCGTATTGTGGTGGAAGAGTTCCTGGACGGTGAGGAAGCCAGCTTTATCGTCATGGTGGACGGTGAGCATGTGCTGCCGATGGCGACCAGCCAGGACCACAAGCGCGTGGGTGATGGTGATACCGGCCCGAACACCGGCGGTATGGGGGCGTACTCCCCTGCCCCGGTCGTGTCAGAAGAAATCCACCAGCGCATTATGGAACAGGTCATCTGGCCAACCGTGCGCGGCATGGCGGCGGAAGGCAACACCTATACCGGTTTCCTGTATGCCGGGCTGATGATTTCCGCCGAAGGCCAGCCCAAGGTGATTGAGTTCAACTGCCGCTTTGGCGACCCGGAAACCCAGCCGATCATGCTGCGCCTGCGTTCTGACCTGGTGGAGCTGTGCCTGGCCGGTGCAGAAGGCAAACTGGGTGGCAAAAGCTCTGACTGGGACGAGCGCCCGGCACTGGGCGTAGTGCTGGCCGCCGGTGGCTATCCGGGCAACTATGCCAATGGCGACATCATCCACGGCCTGCCGCTGGAAGAAGTCTCAGACGGCAAAGTGTTCCATGCCGGTACACGCTTGCAGGATGAGCGGGTGGTGACCAACGGCGGGCGAGTGCTGTGCGTGACGGCGCTGGGTGCCACCGTGGCAGCGGCGCAACACCGGGCATACCAGCTGGCAGAGGGGATTCAGTGGGAAGGCAGTTTCTGCCGCCGGGACATCGGCTACCGCGCCATTGCCCGCGAAAGCCAGTCACGCTGATTCGCGATACCCGGTATCTGACAGGGCGCTTCGGCGCCTTTTTTATTTTGCAGGCCTTCTTTATTCAGTAGAAGGCAGTAAGCAGAACAGCGCGTTACAACTCACCCGCTTTCGGTTCCCAGCGGCAGAAGTCTTCATTGGCCACCAGCAGCAGTTCAGTGCCTTCCGGCGCGCTCAGCCATGCCAGCCCAAGGCGATCGTTCGCCTGACTTGCCCGTTTTGCCAGCCATATCTGTGAATAGGTACCAAACTGGGGTTTTACGGTTTCCCCATGACAGGCGGTGATGACGCCCTGGTTCCAGCGCCCCTGCATCAGGTTGACTTGCCCGGCCCGCAGCGTTTCGCTTAACTCCAGCACTGCACGCGCCTGATACTTATAGCGCTCAATATCATCTGCAGAGAGTTTCACGCGGCCGGATGCACTCTGGCGCTGCATAAAGCTGACATTGCCCTCGGGGTCAACACGCAGCTGCACGGTTTCGGTGTCAGGGCCATCGTGGGTGTCATGGGTGTTGCGGACATAACGCGTTTCGCGGATCTGGCTGAGGTGGTTGTCCTGATAGTCGTAGCGCGTGACGACGGTCTCTTTGCCGCGGTAAGGACTGTAGACATTGATCAGCGTTTGCGGATGGTTCTGGTCATCATCCTGGCGCCAGAGCCGGTTAATGCCCTGATCGGCAATATACCCGCTGGCGGTGAAGGTAGGCGGTTCGGTATGGAAGCTACAGCCCGCCAGGCCGGTTGCCAGCAAAGCGGCAAACAGGCTGCGGCGGGCAAACAAAAGGGGCGTCATCGCCCCCCTGTTTATTCTTTTCACAGATGCGCGGTTACGATTACTTAACTGCGTCTTTCAGTGCTTTGCCAGAAACGAAAGCCGGAACGTTTGCAGCAGCGATTTTGATTTCGTTGCCTGTCTGCGGGTTGCGGCCGGTGCGCTCGCTACGATGGTTTACCTTGAAAGTCCCGAAGCCAACCAATTGTACAGCATCACCCTCTTTCAGAGACTCAGTAATCGCGGTCAGGGTTGATTCCAGTGCGGCTTTAGCCTGAGCCTTGGAGAGATCAGCCTTGTCTGCGATTACATCAATCAGTTGAGTCTTATTCATAAGTTATCCTTACAGTGTGTTTATCGTTTGCAAAGCATCGAGTGCGACGGATATGCCGATGGACAGCACTCTCCTGCATACACGCACCGATAGCCACTTTTTTTACGCCCCCCAAATGTAGACCAGACAGGGTGCGGATGTGAAGCCTTAAGGCACGACAAATCAGGCGTTAAATCACGTTTTGTTGCCTTATTGCGTTAAATTTATCCCAATGTTGCTAACCGCTGCTTCGCGCAGGTCAGAACGTAACCCCTTGATCAGATCTAAATCGCGCTCTTCACAATCGGCTAACAGACGGAAAATTTCCCATTGGATATCCCACTCTTCCTCGACTGCCGGCAATACTTTCAGCTCGGCGTCGGTCATCTCTTTACCTGCCTGTGTCATTTCCAGCATGGCGACAGTGCGGATCGAGGTTTCGCTGATTGCAACAGCATGAGAGTAAGTCTCGCCGCTAAGCCGCGAGTGGATAAGTTCCCCTAACGCGATACACGCGTCGATTGCGGGGTAAACGCCGTAAAGATCGTACTCTTCTGCCGACGGGATAGCTTCTTCCAGCTTCTCCAGTTGGCTGTCAAAATTAACTTTTGCGTCTTTGACGACTAATGTTTCCCAAACCAGATCCAAAATACGGCGGTAGACCTGCGGATCACCAAATTCGGTCTGCAGGCAGAACATTTGATAGTTGGGGTACATACGCTCGCACAGGCTCGCCATAAAGGTGACGTGCTGCCAGCTTTCCAGCTTTTCAAGCCGCAAATGGATCGGGTTTTGTAACATGTTCAGTTCTCATTAATGTTGCTGCGCGGCAGTGTACCCGAAAATTTCCCGGAACCCTATTCCTCGATTCCTAAAGCGGGCGGTAACGCCTGCCAGCGCTGAAAAGCCGGGCGGTTTGACGCCACGGCGTCCGCCCAGCGGGTCGGTTCCGGCAGCCGGTAACCGCGCATACAACGCTCAACCCACATCAGCGCGCTGTCAGTGCTGACGCGGTGGCCGGTGGCAACAAACAGCGGGTTACAGCGCACTTTACTGCGCCACACCCAGGCAAGCTGCTCACCTTTGTCCATCAGCGGCTGCTTCGCACCGACTTCCGGCCCCAGCGGCTCGAATTTGCCGCACAGGCGCTTTTTCGCGACCCCGATCGTCGGCACATCCACCAGCAGGCCAAAGTGGCTGGCAACGCCCAGCCGCCGCGGGTGGGAGATGCCGTGGCCATCGACGAACAGCAGATCCGGCTTTTGCTGCAACTTCTCCCAGGCGGCGAGCAACGCCGGGTACTCACGGAATGACAGGAAACCCGGAATATAGGGCATGGTGGTGTTGATGCGGGCGATATGGTACTCCACCAGCTCCAGCGAGGGGTAACGCAACAGCGCAATGGCGGCGCGCGTCACTTCCCCTTCCTGCTCAAACCCCACGTCCGCCCCGGCAATGAAAGCCGGCTGGTCAAACGAATAATCATCATGGCGGATCACCTCCGCCGCCTTAATTATCTGCTGCTGGCGCAATTCCTGAGTATCAATCAAACCTGCTCCTTATTGGTGGTACTTACCTGACAAGGCGTGTACCGCATTAACGAATGTGCCGGCATGTTCCGGTGGCACATCCAGATGGATACCGTGGCCAAGGTTAAACACATGGCCCTCTCCGTGCCCAAAGCCCGCCAGAATGGTTTCGACCTCTTCCTCAATGCGTGCCGGGGGCGCATAAAGCATAGACGGATCCATATTGCCTTGCAGCGCAACCTTGTCGCCTACCCGGCGGCGCGCGTCTGCGATATCAGTGGTCCAGTCCAGCCCCAGCGCGTCACAGCCGGTCGCGGCCATCGCTTCCAGCCATTGCCCACCGCCTTTGGTGAACAGCGTGACCGGCACACGGCGGCCTTCGTTTTCACGAATCAGCCCATCGACGATTTTATGCATGTAGTGCAGGGAGAAGGTGAGGTAATCACGCCCGGTCAGCACGCCGCCCCAGGTATCAAACACCATCACGGATTGCGCCCCGGCTTTGATTTGGGCATTCAGGTAGAGGATCACGCTGTCCGCCAGTTTATCCAGCATCAGGTGCAGGGTCGCCGGCTCGGCATACATCATCTTTTTCAGTTTGGTGAACGCCTTGCTGCTGCCGCCTTCCACCATATAGGTCGCCAGCGTCCACGGGCTGCCGGAGAAGCCGATCAGCGGCACCTGGCCTTCCAGGTTATGGCGGATGGTGCGCACGGCGTTCATCACATACCCCAGCTCCTGTTCCGGATCGGGGATCGGCAACTTTTCAACATCGGCCCGGCAGGTCACCGGGTGGGCGAAGCGCGGGCCTTCGCCGGCTTCAAAGTGCAGGCCCAGCCCCATCGCATCAGGGATGGTCAGGATGTCGGAGAACAGGATCGCGGCGTCCAGCGGGAAACGGCGCAGCGGCTGCAATGTCACTTCACACGCCAGCTCGGCGTTTTTGCACAGCGACATAAAATCACCTGCCTGCGCACGGGTTGCCTTGTACTCCGGCAAATACCGCCCGGCCTGGCGCATCATCCAGACAGGGGTAACATCGACCGGCTGACGCAACAGGGCACGCAGATAGCGATCGTTCTTCAACTCTTTCATGTAAGGCTCCTCATTAATCCGCCGGCATTTTATCACGCGGAGTCTGTATCACGCGGATTATGTGTGACGCCGATGTGTATTACTCCGATAAGTATCACGCGGATTCTGTCTCGTGCGGGGGCGTGCTGTCGCCTTCTGCGCGGCACAACGCAACGGTGTCTTCAATCAACCGCCGGGCGATGGTGCCGGCCGGCGGCAGCATCGGCAACTGATCGTAGCGATACCAGCCGGCGCTCAGCAGCTCCTTCGGATCGTGGCGGATGTCGCCGCTGTCGTAGTCGGCCATAAAGGCCATCATCAGCGAATTGGGGAACGGCCACGGCTGTGAGCTGACGTAGCGCAGATTTTTAACCCGGAGGTTACTCTCTTCCATCACCTCACGCGCTACCGCTTGCTCCATCGTCTCCCCGACCTCAACAAACCCGGCCAGCACAGTGTGGATGCCGTTACGGTGGCGGACGTGCTGCGCCAGCAGGATCTCTTCACCCCGGCGGATGGCGACAATCATGCAGGGGGCAATCTGCGGGTAGTAGCGCTCATGGCAATGCGGGCAGAGCACCGCCCACTCCCGTTTGCTGTGCTCCATTTCATGGCCGCAGTAGCCGCAGAAACGGTGCGAGCGGTAGAACTCCGCCAGCTGTATGCCGCGGCCGACCAGCTGGAACAAATCGCGGTCCTGGTCGAGCAGTTGCCGGACGGAGGCCATCTCGCTTGGCCGTGGCTCGCGCACCAGCCACACCGGCGCGCCCTGCCATTCGCCAATTTGCCGTGCAGGCAGGCCAATCACGGAAAATTCTGTTGCCGCACCAAAGGGTAACTCACCTTTCGGCAGCCACAATTTTCCTTCGTGGCTGATGACCCACCAGCCGTTGTGTTTATCTGTGAGTTGAATTTCCATATTGTTGTTGCATAACCTCGACGACACTGACACTCTGGAATTGAGACTTTTACATATTAGTAACGATTAAACACGCTTTCCTGCTCATGGAGTTCACCATGCTAAACCGTCTGGAAAAACTGACTCAACGCGTCGGCGGCAGTAATGAGTTGATTGATCAATGGCTGCATGCACGTAAAGAGCTATTAGTCGCCTATTGCACCCTGGTCGGGTTAAAACCCAACAAAGAGAAACATGCGCCGCTGGATGAAGAAGCCCTGAAAAACTTTTGTCATCAACTGGTGGACTATCTCTCTGCCGGCCATTTCCATCTGTACGACAAAATCATTCAGGATATTGAAGGGTCAGACAGCCCACGTATGCTGGTGACGTCGCAAATCTACCCGGCGTTACAGCAAAACACGGAAACCGTGATGGCGTTCCACGACCGCTATACCGAGACCGTGATCGAGGATGACCACATTTTTGAATTCCATCAGGGTCTGTCCGATGTGGGCGTGGCTCTGGATGCCCGTTTCCAGCTGGAAGATCAGTTGATTGCGCTGGCGTTTGACGCCGCGTCATTGCCTCTTCAGCAGCCGGTGGCCAACGATTCAACGCTGGCCCGCCCTGCCTAAGCAGTCACAGCCGCCCCTGCCGGGGGTTGCTGTTTTTTAACCGCCTCATACAATGAGGCTTCTTGTCGGAGTGCCTAGCGCATCATCTTGATGCCGGGCTGAGACCGTTAATTCGGGATCCGCGGAACCTGATCGGGTTAGTACCCGCGAAGGGAACAAGAGTAATCCAGTGCCTGGCCTGCGCGCCTTATGGTCGTGCCGCGCCCGGCCCTATTCTGTTACTCCCGCCGAAAGCGCTCCAGACAAGCAACGTTCCCATACTCAATTGGAAGGAATTTGCTATGTCTACCCGCCACATCCCTGTATCCCGCCGCCAGCAGCAGCGTGCTGACGCACAGGATTTCATCGACACCCTGCAGGGCGTCACGTTCCCCAACTCACACCGCATCTATCTGGAAGGGTCACGCCCTGACATCCGGGTGCCGATGCGTGAAATCCGGCTCAGCCCGACGCAGATCGGCAGCCGTCAGGATGACGCGCATACCGAACCGAATGAAGCAGTGCCGGTGTATGACACCGCCGGGCCTTATGGCGATGCCGCCGCCACGCTGGATGTCCGCGCCGGGCTGCCCAAACACCGCGCCGGCTGGATTGAGGAGCGCAATGACACCGAAGCGCTGCCCCACGTCAGCTCCGGTTTTACCCAGCAACGGCTGGCGGATGAAGGGCTGGACCATCTTCGGTTTGACCACCTGCCCCAGCCGAAGCGCGCCAAAGCGGGCCGCCGGGTAACGCAACTGCATTACGCCCGCCAGGGCATCATTACGCCGGAAATGGAGTTCATCGCCCTGCGGGAAAACATGGGCCGTGAGCGCGTGCGCAGCGAGGTGTTGCGCCACCAGCACCCCGGCCAGAGCTTTGGCGCCCTGTTGCCGCCCAACATCACCCCGGAATTTGTGCGCCAGGAAGTGGCCGCCGGGCGGGCCATTATCCCGGCCAACATTAATCACCCGGAATCGGAACCGATGATCATCGGCCGCAACTTCCTGGTAAAGGTGAACGCCAATATCGGCAATTCCGCCGTGACCTCATCGATTGAAGAGGAAGTGGAAAAGCTGGTGTGGGCTACCCGCTGGGGTGCCGACACCGTGATGGATCTCTCCACCGGCCGTTATATTCATGAGACGCGTGAATGGATTCTGCGTAACAGCCCGGTCCCAATCGGCACCGTGCCGATCTATCAGGCACTGGAAAAGGTCAACGGCATCGCCGAAAACCTCACCTGGGCGATGTTCCGCGACACCCTGCTGGAGCAGGCAGAACAGGGCGTGGACTACTTCACCATTCACGCAGGGGTGTTGCTGCGCTATGTGCCGATGACCGCCAAGCGCCTGACCGGTATTGTGTCACGCGGCGGCTCAATCATGGCGAAATGGTGCCTGTCGCACCATCAGGAAAATTTCCTCTACCAGCACTTCCGCGAGATTTGTGAAATCTGCGCCGCTTATGACGTGGCGCTGTCGCTGGGTGACGGCCTGCGCCCCGGTTCTATTCAGGATGCCAATGACGAGGCGCAGTTTGCCGAACTGCACACCCTGGGCGAGCTGACAAAAATCGCCTGGGAATATGATGTGCAGGTGATGATTGAAGGCCCCGGCCATGTGCCGATGCATATGATCCGCCGCAATATGACCGAGGAGCTGGAACACTGCCACGAAGCGCCGTTCTACACCCTTGGGCCGCTGACTACGGATATCGCCCCCGGTTATGACCACTTCACCTCCGGCATCGGCGCAGCCATGATCGGCTGGTTTGGCTGCGCCATGCTCTGTTACGTCACGCCGAAGGAGCACCTTGGCCTGCCGAATAAAGAGGATGTGAAGCAAGGGCTGATTACCTACAAAATCGCCGCCCATGCCGCCGATCTGGCTAAAGGCCACCCCGGCGCACAGATCCGCGACAATGCCATGTCCAAAGCCCGTTTTGAATTCCGTTGGGAAGATCAGTTTAATCTGGCGCTCGATCCGGAAACGGCCCGTGCTTATCACGATGAAACTCTGCCGCAGGAGTCCGGCAAGGTGGCCCACTTCTGCTCCATGTGCGGACCAAAATTCTGTTCGATGAAAATCTCACAGGAGGTCCGTGATTATGCGGCCGCCCACCCGGTTGACGCGCGTGATGCCGGTATGGCGCAGATGTCGACGGAATTCCGCGCCCACGGCGGTGAGCTGTATCATCCGGCCGCTGTACTGCAACCGGAGGCCGGCGATGAATAATCTCCCTTCCCCGTTCCCGCCGGTGCCGCACCGGCTGGGGCTCTACCCGGTGGTTGACAGCGTGGCGTGGATTGCGCGCCTGCTGGACGCCGGGGTGAAGACGTTGCAGCTGCGCATCAAGGATCTGCCGGACGAATACGCGGAGCCGGCGATCGTGGAGGCGATTGCCCTCGGCCATGCGTATCAGGCCCGGCTGTTTATCAATGATTATTGGCAGCTTGCGATTAAACACCGGGCTTATGGCGTGCATCTGGGCCAGGAAGATCTGGATACCGCTGATCTGGCGGCCATCCATCGCGCCGGGCTGCGGCTGGGCGTCTCAACCCATGATGATCAGGAACTGGCGCGGGCGGTTGCCGTGCGCCCTTCTTATATCGCGCTGGGCCATATTTTCCCGACCCAGACCAAACAGATGCCCTCCGCCCCTCAGGGGCTGGTGGATCTGGCGCGGCATATCCGACACCTGAACGGTGAATACCCTACCGTCGCCATTGGCGGGATTTCCCTGGCGCGCGCGCCGGCGGTGTTGGCTACCGGCGTCGGCAGCATTGCCGTGGTGAGCGCCATTACCCAGGCTGAAGACTGGCGCGCCGCGACCGCTGCGCTGATGGCTGCCTGCGAGGAGGCCGACCATGCTCAGTGATGACGCGTTTCTGCGTTACAGCCGCCAGCTGTTGCTGGAGGAGGTCGGCCCGGAGGGGCAGGAAAAACTTCAGGCCGCGACGGTACTGATTGTCGGTCTCGGCGGGCTGGGATCACCGGCGGCGCTCTATTTGGCGGCGGCCGGGGTCGGCAAGATCCTGCTGGCGGATGACGATCAGCTGGAGATCACCAACCTCCAGCGGCAGATCCTCTACCGCACCCATGATCTCCATAAAAGCAAAGCGCAACTGGCGAAACGCCAGATCCAGGATCTTAACCCCTTGATCGAGCCGGTGGCGCTGCCGCTGCGGATGCAGGATCAGGCACTGCTCGAGGCCGTCCATGAGGTGGATCTGGTTCTGGATTGCAGCGACAACATGGCTACCCGCCATGCGGTTAACCAGGCCTGCATCCAGTTGGAGAAACCGCTGATCAGCGGCAGCGCCGTGGGCTTCAGCGGGCAACTGCTGGTACTGACGCCGCCCTTCGCGCACGGTTGCTACGCCTGCCTTTACCCCGATCAGAGCCTTCCGCAGCGCAACTGCCGCACGGCGGGCGTATTGGGGCCGGTGGTCGGGGTCATCGGTACGCTGCAGGCGCTGGAAGCGATCAAAATGCTGGCCGGGATGCCGGTCGCCCTGGCGGGAAAATTACGCCTGTTCGATGGGAAACAGCAAAGCTGGGCCACCTTGCAACTCAGCGCTGACGCCGGTTGTGCTGTCTGTGGAGGCCGGCATGGCAATACACGTTAACGACCAGACATTACCTTTTACCCCGGACATGACCCTGAGCGCACTGCTCCACCAGCTCGATCGCTTGCAACCGGGTACCGCACTGGCGGTTAACCAGACCATTATCCCCCGCGCGCAGTGGGAGACTCATCAGGTGCAGGATGGGGATGCCATCCTGCTGTTTCAGGCCATCGCCGGAGGCTGAGATGCTGACTATTTCGGATGTAACCTTTGAATCTTCCCTGTTTACCGGTACCGGTAAATTTGCCAGTGCCGCCGTAATGCAAGCCGCGCTGGCGGCCTCCGGCTCCCAACTGGTGACGATGGCGATGAAACGCGTGGATTTGCATGGGGGTAACGACGCGATTCTGGCTCCGCTACGCGAACTGGGCGTGCGGCTGCTGCCGAATACCTCCGGTGCGAAAACCGCAGATGAGGCGATTTTTGCGGCACAACTGGCACGGGAGGCGCTGGGCACCCATTGGGTCAAACTCGAGATTCACCCGGACGTAAAATACCTGCTGCCGGATGCGGTGGAGACGCTGAAAGCCGCAGAAAAACTGGTGAAACTGGGGTTCGTGGTGTTGCCCTATTGCGGGGCTGACCCAGTACTGTGCAAACGTCTGGAGGAAGTGGGCTGCGCTGCGGTGATGCCGCTCGGTTCACCGATTGGCTCCAATCAGGGGCTTAAAACCCGCGATTTCCTTGAAATCATTATCGAACAGGCGCAGGTGCCGGTGGTGGTGGACGCCGGCATCGGCGTGCCGAGCCATGCCGCGCAGGCGATGGAATTGGGCGCAGATGCCGTACTGGTGAATACCGCGATTGCCGTGGCGCGCGATCCGGTCACGATGGCGAAAGCGTTCCGACTGGCGGTGGAGGCCGGGCAACTGGCGCACCACAGCGGCAGCGCACCCAGGCTTTCTCAGGCTTCCGCCTCCAGCCCGTTGACCGCTTTCCTCAGCCACGGCAAAGGGGATCGGCTGCTATGAAAAACTTCAGTGACTATTGGCAGCACCTTAACTGGGAAGACCTGACCCACCGCATTCACAGTAAAACGGCACAGGATGTTGAGCAGGCGCTGGCAGCGGAGAAAGTGACGCGTGAGGATTTCATGGCGCTGATTTCCCCGGCCGGGCTGGCGTATCTTGAGCCGCTGGCGCAACGGGCACAGCGCCTGACGCGCCAGCGCTTCGGCAACACCGTCAGTTTTTACGTCCCGCTCTACCTCTCTAACCTCTGTGCCAACGAATGCACCTATTGCGGGTTTTCGATGAGTAACCGTATTAAGCGCAAAACGCTGGATGCGGCAGAGATTGCGCGCGAGTGTGCGGCCATCAAGGCGCTGGGCTTTGAACATTTACTGCTGGTGACCGGCGAGCATAAAACCAAAGTGGGTATGGATTACTTCCGCCAACACTTCGGCGCAATCCGCCGTCAGTTCAGTTCGCTGATGATTGAGGTTCAGCCGCTTTCACAGGCGGACTATGCCGAGCTGAAAACACTTGGGCTGGATGGTGTGCTGGTCTATCAGGAGACGTATCACGCGGCGACTTACCAACAGCATCACCTGCGCGGCCAGAAACAGGACTTCTTCTGGCGGCTGGACACGCCCGATCGCCTGGGTCGCGCCGGGATAGATAAAATAGGGTTAGGTGCGCTGATTGGCTTGTCTGAAAGCTGGCGGACTGACTGCTATATGGTGGCAGAACATCTGCTCTACCTTCAGCAACATTACTGGCAGAGCCGGTACTCCATCGCCTTTCCCCGTTTGCGCCCCTGCACCGGCGGCATTGAACCCGCCTCCCTGATGAGCGAGCCTCAGCTGGTGCAACTGATCTGTGCGTTTCGTCTGCTGGCACCGGACACGGAGCTGACACTTTCCACCCGTGAATCGCCCTATTTCCGCGATAACCTGATCCCACTGGCGATTACCAACGTCAGTGCCGGTTCAAAAACACAGCCGGGCGGTTATGCCGATGATCATCCCGAATTGGAACAGTTTGCCCCGCATGACGATCGCTCGCCTCGCCAGGTTGCACATGCGCTTACCCGCGCCGGTTTACAACCCGTGTGGAAAGACTGGGATGGGTATTTGGGAAGAGCACCGCAATAAAGCAAAGGCATTGCTGCAAACCATATTCTCTTTACGAGGGCGTTTCCAGGGTCGGGAAAGCACACTGGTATGTATGGCCTGGACGGGTAAAGTGGCTGCGTCTTCCGGTGACGGATGACCAAAGCGAATAAGGCCATGACGCTTTGCTTCTCATCACGGCGGCTGTGTCTTAGTGACCAGCCGCCGTTTCTTTTAGTGGGATGTTTCTTTTGGTGGAATGTTTCTTTTAGCTGAACGTCGTACGGCGTGCTGGCTGGTGCGCTGCGCCTTGTACCTTCTGCCTGCACACGGCCCGCCCTTTTCTGCCGGCAAAAAAAAACCGCCCCCGGAGGGGCGGTTTTATGTGCTTGGCTGTCACAGGCGCAACGATTACTCGTCGTTGCCACCCAGACCGGCGTTCAGCAGCTCAGCCAGGTTGGCTGTGGCTTCTTCCGCGCTCACCTGAGGAACCACTGGTTCTTCATTCTGTGCACGACGACGCATACGATCCTGATGGTAAGCGTAACCGGTACCGGCTGGGATCAGACGGCCCACGATGACGTTTTCTTTCAGGCCGCGCAGTTCATCACGTTTACCGGCAACAGCCGCTTCCGTAAGAACACGCGTCGTTTCCTGGAACGATGCCGCAGAGATGAAGGACTCAGTCGCCAGAGATGCCTTGGTGATACCCAGCAGGTCACGATGGTACGTTGCTGCGATCTTGCCATCAGCTTCCAGCTGACGGTTGGCAATCTTGACGCGAGACACTTCAGCCTGCTCGCCTTCCAGGAACTCAGAGCTGCCTGCGCTGGCAATGGTGCCTTTACGCAGCATCTGACGAACGATAACCTCAATGTGCTTATCGTTAATCTTAACGCCTTGCAGACGGTAAACGTCCTGCACTTCGTTAACGATGTAACGAGTCACCGCGTGAACACCACGCAGGCGGAGGATGTCGTGCGGAGATTCCGGGCCGTCAGACACAACGTCACCGCGCTCTACACGTTCACCTTCAAACACGTTGAGCTGACGCCATTTCGGAATCATCTCTTCGTACGGATCGCTGCCGTCCAGCGGCGTGATCACCAGGCGACGCTTGCCTTTGGTCTCTTTACCGAAGGAGATAATCCCGCTGATTTCAGCCAGGATTGCCGGCTCTTTCGGACGACGTGCTTCGAACAGGTCAGCAACACGCGGCAGACCACCGGTGATGTCCTTGGTACCGCCGGATTCCTGCGGAATACGCGCCAGGGTGTCACCTGCGTTGATCTCAACACCGTCTTCCAGCTGAACAATCGCTTTACCCGGCAGGAAGTACTGAGCAGGCATATCAGTGCCTGGAATCAGAACGTCATCGCCGTTGGCGGTTACGATTTTCAGTGCCGGACGCAGATCTTTACCGCTACCGGTACGTTCTGCGCTGTCCAGTACCACGATAGACGACAGACCGGTAAGGTCATCTGTCTGACGGGTAATGGTCTGGGTGTCGACCATATCAGCAAAGCGGATGAAACCACTCACTTCACTGATAACCGGCATGGTGTGCGGATCCCAGTTAGCCACGGTTTCGCCCGCGTTAACTTCCTGACCATCACCTTTTGCCATGACCGAGCCGTAAGGCACTTTATAGCTCTCTTTGGTACGACCGAATTCGTCGATCAGTTTCAGCTCGGTGTTACGCGAGGTGATAACCAGTTTACCGTTAGAGTTGGTCACGTGTTTCGCGTTGCTCAGCTTCAGGCTACCTTTGTTCTTAACCTGAATGCTGGACTCTGCTGCCGCACGAGATGCCGCACCACCAATGTGGAACGTACGCATCGTCAGCTGGGTACCCGGCTCACCGATGGACTGTGCTGCAATAACACCGACTGCTTCACCTTTGTTGATGATGTGGCCACGTGCCAGGTCGCGACCGTAGCAGTTTGCACACACACCAAAGTCGGTTTCACAACCTACTACAGAGCGTACTTTCACGGCGTCGACAGAGTTCTCTTCTAACAGATCACACGTCTTCTCGTTCAGCAGGGTGTTACGCGGAACCAGAATGTCCGCCGTACCCGGCTTCAGCACGTCTTCTGCCGTTACACGGCCCAGTACACGCTCACGCAGCGGCTCTTTAACATCGCCACCCTCGATAACCGGGGTCATCATGATACCTTCGTGGGTACCACAATCGTCTTCGGTCACCACCAGGTCCTGCGCCACGTCAACCAGACGACGGGTCAGGTAACCGGAGTTCGCGGTTTTCAGTGCGGTATCCGCCAGACCTTTACGCGCACCGTGCGTGGAGATGAAGTACTGGAGTACGTTCAGACCTTCACGGAAGTTTGCGGTGATCGGCGTTTCGATGATGGAGCCATCCGGCTTCGCCATCAGACCACGCATACCTGCTAGCTGACGAATCTGTGCTGCAGAACCACGCGCACCGGAGTCGGCCATCATAAAGATGCTGTTGAACGAGACTTGTTGCTCAACTTCGCCGTCACGGTTAACCACGTCTTCAACAGACAGGTTTTCCATCATCGCTTTTGCAACGCGTTCGTTGGCGGCAGCCCAGATATCGATCACTTTGTTGTAGCGTTCGCCCGCGGTAACCAGACCAGACTGGAACTGCTCCTGGATCTCGGCCACTTCGGTTTCGGCTTCTTCGATGATCTCGGCTTTCTTCTCCGGAATCACCATGTCGTCGATACCAACAGACGCACCAGAACGTGCCGCGTAGGCAAAACCGGTGTACATAATCTGGTCAGCGAAGATAACAGTCGGCTTCAGGCCCAAAATGCGGTAACAGGTGTTCAGCATTTTGGAGATCGCTTTCTTGCCCAGCGGCTGGTTGACGATAGAGAACGGCAGGCCGTTCGGTACGATCATCCACAGGATTGCACGACCGATCGTGGTGTCCACGATGGAGGTCTTGGTTTCCCACTCGCCTTCGGTGTTCTTCACATCTTCAGTGATACGCACTTTGACGCGTGCATGCAGGGATGCCAGGCCGGCGCGGTAAATACGCTCAGCTTCTTTCGGCCCTGTCAGTACCATGCCTTCGCCTTTGGCGTTAACACAGTCACGGGTCATGTAGTACAGGCCCAGTACAACGTCCTGAGACGGAACGATGATTGGCTCGCCGTTCGCCGGAGACAGAATGTTGTTGGTGGACATCATCAGCGCACGCGCTTCCAGCTGGGCTTCCAGCGTCAGCGGTACGTGAACAGCCATCTGGTCACCGTCGAAGTCGGCGTTGTATGCCGCACAAACCAGCGGGTGCAGCTGGATCGCTTTACCTTCAATCAGTACCGGCTCAAACGCCTGGATACCCAGACGGTGCAGCGTCGGTGCACGGTTCAGCAGGACCGGGTGCTCACGGATAACTTCATCCAGGATGTCCCAGACCACGGCTTCTTCGCGCTCAACCATTTTCTTGGCGGCTTTAATGGTGGTCGCGAGGCCACGCAGTTCCAGCTTGCCATAGATGAACGGCTTGAACAGTTCCAGCGCCATTTTCTTCGGCAGGCCGCACTGATGCAGACGCAGGTACGGACCTACGGTGATAACGGAACGACCAGAGTAGTCGACACGTTTACCCAGCAGGTTCTGACGGAAACGACCTTGCTTACCTTTGATCATGTCTGCCAGGGACTTCAGCGGACGCTTGTTCGAGCCGGTGATGGCGCGACCGCGACGGCCGTTGTCCAGCAGGGCGTCTACCGCTTCTTGCAGCATACGCTTTTCGTTGCGCACGATGATGTCAGGCGCAGCCAGATCCAGCAGGCGTTTCAGACGGTTGTTACGGTTGATCACACGACGGTAAAGGTCGTTCAGATCAGACGTTGCAAAACGGCCGCCATCCAATGGAACCAGCGGACGCAGATCCGGCGGCAGTACCGGCAGCACGGTCAGGATCATCCACTCCGGCTTGTTACCGGACTGTACGAACGCTTCCAGCAGCTTGATACGCTTGGTCAGCTTCTTACGCTTGGTTTCAGAGTTGGTTTCGTTCAGCTCTTCACGCAGCTGCTCGCACTCTGCTTCCAGATCCATGTTTTTCAACAGGGCCTGGATCGCTTCTGCACCCATCTTCGCGTCGAATTCGTCACCAAACTCTTCCAGCGCGTCCAGATACTGCTCTTCAGTCAGGATCTGACGGCGCTCAAGGTTGGTCATGCCACCTTCAACCACCACGTAGGATTCGAAGTAAAGCACGCGCTCGATGTCACGCAGCGGCATATCCAGCAGCAAACCGATGCGGGACGGCAGCGATTTCAGGAACCAGATGTGGGCAGTCGGAGAGGCCAGCTCGATGTGACCCATACGCTCACGGCGCACTTTAGTCTGGGTAACTTCAACGCCACACTTCTCACAGATAACACCACGGTGTTTTAAACGCTTGTACTTACCGCACAGGCATTCGTAATCTTTAACCGGCCCAAAGATACGGGCACAGAAAAGGCCGTCACGCTCAGGTTTGAACGTACGGTAGTTGATCGTTTCCGGCTTTTTAACTTCACCAAAAGACCAGGAACGGATCATGTCCGGCGATGCCAGAGCAATTTTGATCGCATCAAACTCTTCGGTTTTAGTTTGCGCTTTCAGAAACTTCAATAAGTCTTTCACGGATTGGCTCCTGTCGGAGTTAGACCTGTCAGGTGCCTGAACCGAAATTCAGGCACCCCTGTGACGAGTGCGAACTGCACTATCGAACAGAGAGAGGGAATTAATCGCCTTCCAGTTCGATGTTGATACCCAGTGAGCGGATCTCTTTCAACAGTACGTTGAAGGATTCCGGCATGCCTGGCTCCATCTGATGGTTGCCATCCACGATGTTCTTATACATCTTGGTACGGCCGTTGACGTCATCCGACTTGACAGTAAGCATTTCTTGCAGCGTGTAGGCAGCACCGTACGCTTCCAGTGCCCATACTTCCATCTCACCGAAGCGCTGACCACCGAACTGTGCCTTACCACCCAGCGGCTGCTGAGTAACCAGGCTGTAAGAACCGGTAGAACGCGCGTGCATCTTGTCATCAACCAAGTGGTTCAGTTTCAGCATGTACATGTAGCCCACGGTAACCTGGCGCTCGAATTGCTCACCGGTACGACCGTCGAACAGTGTGATCTGACCGGAAGTCGGCAGGCCACCCAGCTGTAACAGTTCCTTGATCTCTTTCTCTTTTGCACCATCGAAGACAGGCGTCGCGATCGGCATACCTTTTTTCAGGTTCTCTGCCAGGCGCAATACTTCGTCATCAGAGAAGGTGTTCAGATCAACCTTCTGACGAACATCGTCGCCCAAATCGTACGCTTTCTGGATGAATTCGCGCAGCTTGGAAACTTCTTCCTGTTTCTTCAGCATAGCATTGATCTTTTCACCAATGCCTTTCGCGGCCATACCCAAGTGGGTTTCCAGAATCTGACCGATGTTCATACGGGACGGAACGCCCAGCGGGTTCAGAACGATGTCAACCGGCGTACCGTTTTCATCGTAAGGCATATCTTCGATCGGGTTGATCTTGGAGATAACACCTTTGTTCCCGTGGCGGCCTGCCATCTTGTCACCCGGCTGGATCTGACGTTTAACGGCCAGATACACTTTAACAATCTTCAGCACGCCTGGTGCCAGATCGTCGCCCTGGGTGATCTTACGACGCTTGGCTTCCAGCTTCTTCTCGAAGTCAGATTTCAGTTCGTCGTACTGCTCAGCCAGCTGTTCCAGTTGGTTTTGCTTCGCTTCATCAGTCAGCGAAAGCTCCAGCCAACGGTCACGCGGCAGTTTGCTCAGTTTGTCTGCTTCAACACCACCGGCGACCAGTGCGCTGTGGATACGGGCAAACAGGCCGGCTTCCAGGATCTGCAGTTCTTCAGTCAGGTCTTTTTTCGCCTGCTTCAGCTGCATCTCTTCGATTTCCAATGCACGTTTGTCTTTTTCCACGCCATCGCGGGTAAAGACCTGGACATCGATAACCGTACCGGAAACGCCGTTCGGTACGCGCAGGGACGAATCTTTCACGTCCGACGCTTTCTCACCGAAGATAGCACGCAGCAGTTTCTCTTCCGGCGTCAGCTGGGTTTCACCTTTCGGCGTTACCTTACCAACCAGAATGTCGCCACCGGTCACTTCAGCACCGATATACACGATACCGGATTCATCCAGTTTGGAGAGTGCCGCTTCACCCACGTTCGGGATGTCTGCGGTGATCTCTTCTGGCCCCAGCTTGGTGTCACGGGACACACACGCCAGTTCCTGGATGTGGATAGTGGTGAAGCGATCTTCCTGCACCACGCGCTCGGAGACCAAAATGGAGTCTTCGAAGTTGTAGCCGTTCCACGGCATGAACGCGACGCGCATGTTCTGGCCCAGTGCCAGTTCGCCCAGGTCAGTAGACGGGCCGTCAGCCAGCACGTCGCCGCGCTCGATCGGCTCGCCCAGAGAGACACACGGCATCTGGTTGATGCAGGTGTTCTGGTTCGAACGGGTGTACTTGGTCAGGTTATAAATGTCGATACCTGCTTCGCCGGCATGCATCTCTTCTTCGTTAACTTTGATAACGATACGGGATGCATCAACGTACTGAACAGTACCGCCACGTTTCGCTACGGAGGTTACCCCGGAGTCGACCGCAACTGCACGTTCCATACCGGTACCTACCAGCGGCTTATCAGCGCGCAGGGTCGGAACCGCCTGACGTTGCATGTTCGCACCCATCAATGCACGGTTGGCGTCATCGTGTTCCAGGAATGGAATCAGGGATGCACCAACAGAAACAACCTGCTGGGTGGATACGTCCATATAGTCAACCTGGTCGCGGCTGAACAGGCTTGATTCGCCCTTGCTGCGGCAGGTAACCAAATCGTCTACGAAGTGGCCTTCTTCATCCAGGTTGGTGTTCGCCTGAGCAATAACGAAGTTGCCTTCTTCAATCGCAGACAGATAGTGAATCTCGTCGGTCACAACGCCGTCAACCACACGACGGTACGGGGTTTCCAGGAAACCGTACTCGTTAGTCTGTGCGTACACAGACAGGGAGTTGATCAGACCGATGTTCGGACCTTCCGGCGTTTCGATTGGGCACACACGACCGTAGTGGGTTGGGTGTACGTCACGCACTTCAAAGCCGGCACGTTCACGGGTCAGACCGCCTGGGCCCAGTGCAGAGATACGACGTTTGTGCGTAATCTCAGACAACGGGTTGTTCTGATCCATAAACTGGGACAGCTGGCTGGAGCCGAAGAACTCTTTCACCGCCGCCGAAATCGGCTTAGCGTTGATCATGTCCTGTGGCATCAGGGTGTCCAGATCGCCCAGGGACAGACGCTCTTTCACCGCACGCTCTACACGTACCAGGCCAACACGGAATTGGTTTTCCGCCATCTCACCCACAGAACGGATGCGACGGTTGCCCAGGTGGTCGATATCATCGACTTCGCCTTTACCGTTACGGATACCGATGAGCTTCTTCATCACCTGAATGATGTCGTCTTTGCTCAGGATACCGGAACCTTCGATCTCATCACGCAGCAGAGAACGGTTGAACTTCATCCGGCCAACGGCAGAGAGATCATAACGATCTTCGGAGAAGAACAGGTTCTCGAACAGCGTTTCCGCTGCTTCGCGTGTCGGCGGCTCACCCGGACGCATCATGCGGTAAATCTCAACCAATGCGCTCAGACGATCGCTGGTTGGATCAACACGCAGGGTCTCGGAGATATAGGCACCGTGATCCAGGTCGTTGGTGAACAGCGTTTCAATGCGCTTGTGACCGGATTGGCTCAGTTTAGCCAGCAGGTCCATGGACAGTTCCATGTTCGCTGCACAGATCAGTTCACCGGTGCTTTCGTCGATGTAGTCTTTAGCGACCACTTTACCCGCGATGTATTCAACCGGAACTTCGATGCTTTTAACGTCATCTTTTTCCAGCTGGCGGATATGGCGAGCCGTGATACGGCGGCCTTTTTCGACATATTGCTTACCGTCCGCTTCGATATCGAAGGACGCGGTTTCACCACGCAGGCGCTCAGGAACGAGTTCCATCTGCAACTTGTTGTCACGAATCTCGAAGACAACTTTGTCGAAGAACAGATCAAGGATCTGCTCAGTGGTGTAGCTCAATGCGCGCAGAATAATGGTCGCCGGCAATTTACGACGACGGTCGATACGCACAAAGAGGTTGTCTTTCGGGTCGAACTCGAAGTCCAACCAGGACCCGCGGTAAGGGATGATACGTGCGTTATACAGCACTTTACCCGATGAGTGGGTTTTACCCTTATCGCTGTCAAAGAAGACGCCAGGACTACGGTGCAGCTGAGATACGATAACCCTCTCAGTCCCGTTAATAACAAAGGTACCGTTTTCGGTCATGAGCGGAATTTCGCCCATGTAGACTTCTTGTTCCTTGATGTCTTTAACGGTGCCTTCCGGTGCCTCGCGCTCATAGATAACCAGGCGCAGTTTCACACGCAGTGGCGCAGAATAAGTTACACCGCGGATCTGGCACTCTTTTACGTCGAATACCGGCTCACCAAGACGGTAGCTAACGTATTGCAGCTCTGAATTACCGCTGTAGCTCTGGATGGGAAAAACAGAACGGAATGCCGCTTCAAGCCCGTACTGCCCTTCTGGATCTTGCTCGATAAACTTCTGGAACGAGTCAAGCTGGATAGAAAGGAGATATGGTATGTCCAGAACTTGTGGACGTTTACCAAAGTCCTTACGAATGCGTTTTTTCTCGGTATAGGAGTAAACCATAGGGTTCCTCAGCTCGCTGATCAGTGACCCACTCTGTCCGCCCTAAAGGACAGTTCATACAACACCGTTTATGTCGATCGGAAAGCGAAAGACTTTCCGCAATACCTGTTTCTATCACTCTTAAATCATTTCATTGCGCTGTGGGACAGATAGCGGTCTGTCGCAGGGAACGGCAGTATATTAAGGCGTCGATAGAAATAAATATTGGGGTTGTTCAGTGATCAAACAGTGTGAAACATCACTGACACCCTATAGCGCAAAAAGGCTGGTGACCAAAAAGTCACCAGCCATCAGCCTATTAAGTCAGGCTGCAACCTGGGAAGTTAAATTATTTAACTTCAACAGAAGCACCAGCTTCTTCCAGGGATTTTTTCAGAGCTTCAGCGTCGTCTTTGCTGATGCCTTCTTTCAGAACTGCCGGAGCAGATTCTACCAGGTCTTTAGCTTCTTTCAGACCCAGGCCGGTTGCGCCACGTACTGCTTTGATAACAGCAACTTTGTTAGCGCCAACAGCAGACAGTACAACGTCGAACTCGGTTTTTTCTTCAACAGCTTCAGCCGGGCCAGCAGCTACAGCTACAGCAGCAGCAGCGGAAACGCCGAATTTTTCTTCCATCATGGAGATCAGTTCAACAACGTCCATTACGGACATTTCTGCAACTGCGTCCAGAATTTGCTCTTTAGTGATAGACATAACAATTGTTCCTAAAATTCAGAAATAGATTATACGTTAGCAACGCAATAAAAAAGGGGGCGATTAAGCCGCGTCTTTCTGATCGCGCAGTGCAGCCAGAGTGCGAACCAGTTTGCCTGCAGAGGCTTCTTTCATGGTTGCCATCAGGCGTGCGATTGCTTCTTCGTAAGTCGGCAGCGTTGCCAAGCGGTCGATTTGCGCCGCAGGGATCAGCTCACCTTCAAAGGCCGCAGCTTTAACCTCAAATTTTGCATTCGCTTTCGCGAACTCTTTGAACAGACGAGCAGCAGCGCCCGGATGCTCAGTAGAGAATGCAATCAAGGTTGGACCAACAAACGTGTCTTTCAGGCACTCGAACGGAGTACCTTCAACGACGCGGCGCATCAGGGTGTTACGAACAACACGCATGTACACGCCAGCTTCACGACCTGCTTTACGCAGTTCGGTCATTTTATCAACGGTAACGCCACGGGAATCCGCGACAACCGCAGACAGCGCGCCTTTGGCTACTTCGTTGACTTCAGCAACAATCGCTTGTTTGTCTTGAAGATTTAATGCCATTAGCTTTTGCTCCTGGATTGGGCCGGGGATAATTCCCCGGAACTCACTTCGCCTGCTACCGAGAATCGGTGACAGACGTTCAAACACGGTGAGCAGAATCCAGCAAAGACAATTAAAAAATTTTCTTCAGGCTCTGTCACCGTCTACGCAGGAAAATTAAGTGCCTTTCGACACACCTGCGGTCTTGGACGGAGGCCTGGATAGGCCAGGCTCCAACCGAAAAATTCTGAGTTTTGCAATTAGCAAAACAACGGGCGTTAGATTCTAGACAAATCTGCCGCCCGCGTAAAGCGATAAAAGCAGAAAGCGATTAGTTCGCTGCTGCGTTCAGGCCGCTTTGGTCAACCGCAACACCTGCACCCATAGTGGTGGACAGGCTAACTTTCTTGATGAAAACGCCTTTAGCCTGAGATGGTTTAGCTTTTTTCAGCGCAACCAGCAGAGCTTCCAGGTTTTCTTTCAGTTTGTCAGCGTCGAAGTCCACTTTACCAATGGTGGTGTGGATGATGCCGTTTTTGTCGTTACGGTAACGAACCTGACCTGCTTTAGCGTTTTTCACTGCTTCAGCAACGTTAGGGGTTACGGTACCCACTTTCGGGTTTGGCATCAGGCCGCGCGGACCCAGAACCTGGCCCAGTTGACCTACAACGCGCATTGCATCCGGGGAAGCAATAACAACGTCGAAGTTCATTTCGCCTTTTTTGATCAGGTCAGCCAGATCTTCCATACCTACCAGTTCAGCGCCGGCAGCTTTAGCAGCTTCAGCGTTTGCACCCTGGGTAAATACAGCAACGCGAACAGAACGACCGGTGCCGTGCGGCAGAACGGTTGCACCACGAACGTTTTGGTCAGATTTACGAGCGTCGATACCGAGGTTAACGGCAACGTCAACGCTTTCTACGAATTTAGCAGTAGCCAGCTCTTTCAGCAGGGCAACGGCTTCGTTGATGTCATACTGTTTAGTTGAATCAACTTTGTCACGGATCACGCGCATGCGCTTGGTCAGCTTAGCCATCTCTTAATCCTCTACTACCAGGCCCATGGAACGAGCAGTACCTTCGATGGAGCGAGTCATCGCTTCAACGTCAGAACCAGTCATGTCCGCAGCTTTGGTTTCTGCGATTTCACGTACCTGAGCACGGGTCACGGTACCCACTTTGTCTTTGTTCGGCTTACCGGAACCAGACTTGATACCAGCCGCTTTTTTCAGCAGCACTGCTGCCGGCGGAGTTTTGGTAACGAAAGTGAAGGAGCGATCAGAGTAAACAGTGATAACAACCGGGATCGGCAGACCTTTTTCAATGCTGTCAGTCTTAGCATTGAACGCCTTACAGAACTCCATGATGTTAACACCCTGCTGACCCAGAGCCGGACCAACCGGTGGGCTCGGGTTAGCCATACCAGCTGCAACTTGCAGCTTAACGTAGGCTTGTACTTTCTTGGCCATCTAAATATCCTCGATTTGGGTTATATCGCCTGCTGGCAGGCTCCCCGTTCTTTTTACATTAAGCCGCTGCCGATATGGCAACGTCTAAAAACAAAAGGCGCGAAATTGTAGTTCAATTTCGCGCCTCTTACAACTATCAAATGGCAATGTCAGAACAAAAAGCGATCAGCCTTTTTCGACCTGGCTGAAATCCAGTTCGACCGGCGTTGCACGACCGAAAATGGAAACAGAGACTTTCAGGCGGCTCTTTTCATAATCGACTTCTTCCACTACACCATTGAAGTCAGCAAACGGACCATCGTTGACACGCACCATTTCGCCCGGTTCGAACAAGGTCTTCGGACGCGGCTTATCACCTACCTGCTGCAGGCGGTTCATGATGGCGTCGACTTCTTTGTCACTGATAGGTGCAGGGCGATCAGAAGTACCACCGATGAAGCCCATCACACGCGGTACGCTGCGCACTAAGTGCCAGCTTGCATCGTTCATTACCATCTGGACCAGAACATAACCAGGGAAGAACTTACGCTCGCTTTTACGGCGCTGACCACCACGGATCTCAACCACTTCTTCCGTTGGGACCATGACGTCGCCGAACAGCTCTTCCATGTCATGTAATTTGATATGCTCACGCAGCGATTGAGCTACGCGGCCTTCAAAGCCGGAAAACGCCTGAACGACGTACCAACGTTTTTTTGGAGCTTCAGACATCTTAGAACCTCAGGCCAGTAATAAACGATACCAGGCGAACCAGAATACCATCCAGTCCCCACAAAATCAGTGACATCACGGCAGTGACCGCGGCAACGATTAAGGTGGTGTGCAGCGTTTCCTGGCGGGTTGGCCAAATTACCTTACGCACTTCAGTACGTGCTTCACGAGCAAAAGCGACGGTGGCCTTGCCTTTAGTCGTCATCAACGCTACGGCACCGGCAATAGCGATAATGATCACAACAGCTAATGCGCGCAGCGGGAGGTTGTATTCGCGGTACAAATAGTTACCGACAATAGCTACAACCAACAGCGCAGCGACAACCAGCCATTTGACCGCTTCCAGGCCGCGCCCGCTTCCTTGAGCTTCGGTATTCGCACTCATAAACCAACCTGTCACAATGATTTAGAACAAACAACTTTGCCTCGCATCGCGAGGCAAACCAAACCGATCGATGCCCTGTATGAGCGCAAACTCGGTATTTACGCTATAGCTCAGAGCCCATCTCACCAATGATTATGACATAAAATCGCTGATGAGATAGGTTCTAACATCACAGCGTAGAAAAGGGCATCGAATGATGCCCTTTCAGTGCGTGTTGCGTCAAATATTATCAGCGATTAAGCGATAACTTTAGCAACAACGCCCGCACCAACAGTACGGCCGCCTTCACGGATTGCGAAACGCAGACCG
>NZ_JAERKB010000024.1:0-31292 GCF_018257325.1 Nissabacter archeti | reverse complement strand
GCCGGATTTGGCTTTCTGCACCCCATCCATGCTCAGCGCACGGATAGCATTGGCAAGCTCTTTACGAGAGGACATGTAGTAAAACTCCGTGATTACAGTTCAGCAGACAGCATGTCTTCCAGCTTCTGCTGGTCGACGGCAAACAGACGGATACCTTCCGCCAGTTTTTCAACCGCCATCGGATCCTGGTTATGTTCCCAACGGAACTCCGCTTCAGCCAGCGGGGCCGGTTGGTGGAACGCTTCGGTAGACGGGGTAAGCTTGCGCTCAACCGGGGCATCGCTGTTTTTCAGCTCTTCCAGCAGGTTCGGGGAGATGGTCAGGCGGTCACACCCGGCCAGGGCCAGAATCTGCTCCACTTTACGGAAGCTGGCACCCATGATGACGGTCTGATAACGGTGCTGTTTATAGTATTCGTAGATAGAACGGACAGATTTCACGCCCGGATCGTTGTCGACGTTATACTCGGCGTTCGGTTCTTTGGCTTTGTACCAGTCATAGATACGGCCCACGAACGGGGAGATCAGGTAAACACCCGCTTCCGCACAGGCGCGCGCCTGGGCAAAGGAGAACAGCAGCGTCAGGTTACAGTTGATGCCCTCTTTTTCCAGCTCTTCTGCGGCCTTGATGCCTTCCCAGGTAGACGCGAGTTTGATCAGGATGCGGGATTTATCCACGCCCTGTTCCTGATAGAGGCCGATCAGTTTGCGCGCTTTGGCGATGCACATGCCGCGGTCAAAGGAGAGGCGGGCATCCACTTCGGTGGAGATGCGGCCAGGGACGCTTTTCAGGATCTCGACGCCGATGTTAACGGCCAGTTTGTCGGAGGCATTGATGATCTGGGTTTCTTTGGTGCCGCCTTGCTTACGGGCATAGTCCAGCGCGTCTTTGAACAGGGACTGATACTGCGGCAGGCCGGCGGCCTTCAGGATCAGAGACGGGTTGGTGGTGGCATCCTGCGGTTCGAAGTGGCGGATAGATTCGATATCGCCGCTGTCGGCGACGACAGTGGTGACTTTCTTCAGGGCTTCTAACTGGTTCATCTCAATGCTCCTTAGCGAGATAACGTCGAAAAATAGAGAGTTCTGTTTCAGAAAATTCGGAGTCTCATCACATTTGTATACCCTGCATCATTTCATTAACGAAATGAATACGCTTTTTCTGATTGTTGTAATGGGTAATAGCAATGCACCGCAGCAGAAGGCGGCGTGACGCGCAAAATCATAGAGGTGTGCGGCCAGAGGAAGGGCGCAAATGTCACGACACAACATATCAGCATAGACCTTTTTCCCAGGATTGCTGAGACATCGTTTATTCCCTTTATCACGCAAACCGGGCGGCTATTTTTTGGGCCGCCTCAAAGTTTGTCGCCATTCCCTCACTATACTGGTTGGGCAACATCGACTTCCGCAAAAAGATCCATAAAGACAAGGAACCCTGCAATGGACGACCAACTGAAACAGAGTGCGCTAGATTTCCATGAATTTCCCGTCCCAGGAAAAATCCAGGTATCACCCACCAAGCCCCTGGCTACCCAGCGTGATCTGGCGCTGGCCTACTCACCGGGGGTCGCGGCCCCCTGTCTGGAGATAGAGAAAGATCCGCTCGCCGCCTACAAGTACACCGCCCGCGGCAACCTGGTTGGGGTCATTTCCAACGGCACCGCGGTGCTGGGGTTAGGCAACATCGGGGCGCTGGCCGGCAAACCGGTGATGGAGGGCAAAGGCGTCCTGTTCAAAAAGTTCGCCGGGATTGACGTGTTTGACATCGAAGTCGACGAGCATGACCCGGACAAACTGATCGACGTGATCGCCGCGCTGGAACCGACCTTCGGCGGCATCAACCTGGAGGACATCAAAGCACCGGAGTGCTTCTACATTGAGAAAAAGCTGCGCGAGCGCATGAACATCCCGGTCTTCCATGACGATCAGCACGGCACGGCGATCATCTGCACCGCCGCGGTACTTAACGGCCTGCGGGTGGTCGGGAAAAACATCTCTGACGTGCGGCTGGTGGTCTCCGGCGCGGGGGCCTCGGCCATCGCCTGCCTGAACCTGCTGGTGGCGCTGGGGCTGAAGCAGCACAACATCACCGCCTGCGACTCGCGCGGGGTGATCTATCAGGGGCGTGAGGAGAACATGGCCGAAACCAAAGCGGCCTATGCCATCCCGGACAACGGCTGGCGCACGCTGGCGGATGCCATGCCGGGCGCGGATATTTTCCTCGGCTGTTCCGGCCCCGGCGTGCTGAAGCCGGACATGGTGAAAGAGATGGCGCGTGACCCGCTGATCCTGGCGCTGGCCAACCCGGAACCGGAGATTTTGCCGCCGCTGGCGAAAGCGGTGCGCCCGGACGCCATCATCTGCACCGGCCGCTCTGATTTCCCAAACCAGGTCAACAACGTGCTCTGTTTCCCGTTCATCTTCCGCGGCGCGCTGGATGTCGGCGCCACCACCATTAATGAGGAGATGAAACTGGCCTGTGTCCATGCGATTGCCGATCTGGCGCTGGCAGAGCAGAGTGATGTGGTCGCCTCCGCCTATGACGATCAGGAGCTGTCATTCGGGCCGGATTACATCATCCCGAAACCGTTCGACCCGCGCCTGATTGTGAAAATCGCCCCGGCCGTGGCGAAAGCGGCGATGGACTCCGGGGTCGCGACGCGGCCGATCGCTGATTTTGACGCCTACACCGAGAAGCTCGAGGAGTTCGTCTACAAGACCAACCTGTTTATGAAGCCGATTTTCTCGCAGGCGAAAAAAGAGACCAAACGGGTGGTGATGGCCGAGGGCGAAGAGGAGCGCGTGCTGCACGCCACGCAGGAGATGGTGTCGCTGGGGCTGGCGTTCCCGGTGCTGGTGGGCCGCCCGAGCGTGATTGAGATGCGGCTGAAGAAACTCGGCTTGCAGCTCGAAGCGGGCAAGGATTTCGAGGTGGTGAATAACGAATCCGATCCACGCTTCAACGAATACTGGCGCGAATACCACCAGATCATGAAACGGCGCGGCATTTCGCAGGAGCAGGCGCGGCGGGCGGTGATCGGCAACCCGACGCTGATTGCGGCGATCATGGTGCTGCGTGGCGAAGCAGATGCGATGATCTGCGGCACTATCGGCAGTTACCACGAGCACTATGACATTATTGAGAAAGTGTTTGGCTTCCGTGAGAACGCGCATGTGGCCGGCGCGATGAATGCGTTGCTGCTGCCGAGCGGCAACACCTTTATCGCGGACACGTACGTCAACGATGACCCGACGCCGGAACAGCTGGCGGAAATCACCCTGATGGCGGCGGAAACGGTGCGCCGTTTCGGCATCGAACCCAAAGTGGCGCTGGTGTCGCACTCCAGTTTCGGCTCCTCCGATAATCCGGCCGCACGCAAAATGCGCGAGGCACTGGCGCTGATCAACGAGCGCGCGCCGGAGCTGGAGATTGACGGTGAGATGCACGGCGACGCCGCGCTGGTGGAGAGCATCCGGAATGACCTGATGCCGGACAGCCCGCTGAAAGGTTCGGCCAATATCCTGATCATGCCGAACATGGAAGCGGCGCGCATCAGCTACAACCTGCTGCGCGTCTCCTCGTCGGAAGGCGTTACCGTGGGGCCGGTGCTGATGGGCGTGTCGAAGCCGGTCCACATCCTGACGCCGATCGCCTCAGTGCGCCGTATCATCAATATGGTGGCGCTGGCTGCGGTGGAAGCACAAACCCAGCCGTTGTAACGGTGTCTCGGTGTTACCCGCAACAAGGGCGCATAACGCGCCCTTTTTTTACGGCCGGTCTGGCCCTTTTGCTGGGAAGAAGGGGAGGATCAGCGTTTGCGCTGTTGCAGCCATTTGTCGAGTTCGTTGGCGAACTGCTGGCGATCGCGCTGGTTCAGCGCCGCCGGGCCGCCGGTCTGCACGCCGCTGGCGCGCATGGTGTCCATGAAGTCACGGATATTCAGGCGCTCACGGATGGTTTCCGTGGTGTAGCGCTCGCCGCGCGGGTTCAGCGCCACACCGCCTTTTTCAATCACTTCCGCCGCCAGCGGGATATCGCTGGTGACCACCAGATCACCCGCCTCCACGCGTTTGACGATTTCATTGTCCGCCACATCAAACCCGGCCTCGACCCGCAGGGTGCGCAGGTATTTTGACGGCGGCGTGCGGATGGTCTGGTTAGCCACCAGTGTCACCACCGTCGCGGTGCGGTCGGCGGCGCGGAACAGCACCTCTTTGATCACATTCGGGCAGGCGTCGGCATCGACCCAGATTTGCATCAGTGTGTCCCCTTATCAGCGGCCAGCCAGTCGCGCACCGGCAGGAAATCGCGCGTCAATGCCGCTTCCGGGCTGTTCTCGTCCGGCTCAAAGCCATATTCCCAGCGTACCAGCGGCGGCATCGACATCAGAATCGACTCGGTACGGCCACCGCTCTGTAAGCCAAACAGCGTGCCGCGGTCCCATACCAGATTAAACTCGACGTAACGGCCGCGGCGGTAGAGCTGGAAGGCGCGCTCGCGCTCGCCCCATACCTGGGCTTTGCGGCGTTCAACAATCGGCAGGTAGGCCGTCAGGAAGCCGTTGCCCACCGCCTGCATGAAGGTAAAGCAGGTGCCGAAATCGGGCGTGTTCAGGTCATCAAAGAACAACCCGCCGATGCCGCGCGCCTCGTTGCGGTGTTTCAGGAAGAAATACTCATCACACCAGGCTTTGTAACGCGGGTAAACGTCGTCACCAAACGGGCGGCAGATCTGCTCTGCGGTACGGTGCCAGTGTACGGCGTCCTCTTCAAACCCGTAGAACGGCGTCAGGTCAAACCCGCCGCCAAACCACCATACCGGCGCTTCGCCCGGCTTCTCGGCAATAAAGAAACGCACGTTGGCGTGGCTGGTCGGGATATACGGGCTGTGCGGGTGGAGCACCAGCGACACGCCCATCGCCTGGAAACTGCGCCCGGCCAGCTCAGGGCGGTGCGCGCTGGCCGACGGCGGCAGCGACGCGCCGGAAACGTGGGAGAAGTTGACGCCCGCCTGTTCAAATACCTTGCCCTGCGTCAGCACCCGGCTGCGGCCACCGCCGCCTTCGGCGCGGGTCCACGCATCTTCAACAAACGACGCGCCGCCATCGGCAGCGGCCAGTTGTTCACAAATATGGTCTTGCAGGGACATCAGGAAGGTTTTAACGAGGTCGATAGTCGGATGGCTCATAACGGCGGGCAGTCACTCTCAGGCTGAACAGGCCGCCAAGTATACCCGATTGCCCCGGCGTTGGCAGGGCTAACGCGGTTTTCGCTCGTGGCTGTCGAAGTAGTGGAAGAAACTGACGATGCCGTCGGCAATCGCCTGCGCAATCTCCTGGCGAAAACGCGGGGTGCTGAGCAACTGCTCCTCGGTGTGGTTGGTGATGAACGAGGTTTCCACCAGTACCGACGGAATCGACGGGGATTTAAGCACCGCAAACGCCGCCTGCTCGGTGGTCTGGCTGTGCAGGTGGTGCACCGGGCGCAGCTTCTCCAGCACATGGTGGCCCAGGGTCAGGCTGTTTTTGATGGTGTCCGTCTGTACCAGGTCAAACAGCACCTGTTGCAGGTAGTTATTGTCTGCGGCGGCGTACTTCGCCCCGGCGACGTTGTCGGCATCATTCTCTTTTTTCGACATATAACGCGCCATCGCGCTGCTGGCCCCCCGGTTGGAGAGGGCGAACACGGAGGCCCCGGACGCGCTGGGGTTGGTAAAGCCGTCAGCGTGGATGGAGACGAACAGATCGGCCTGATGCTGGTGGGCAATCTCCACCCGCTGATAGAGCGGGATAAAGTGGTCGGCGTCACGCGTCAGGCGCACCTCAATGTGGTCATGCTCTGCCAGGCAGCGGCGCACGCTGTTGGCGATCTCCAGCACGATGTGCTTCTCTTCGGCGCCTTCATGGCCGACCGCACCGGAGTCAACGCCGCCGTGGCCGGGGTCCAGCATCACGATTTTTTTGGCATTGGCCGGTTTGGGGGCCGGGGCGGTTTTGGTGACGTGCTGCTGTGCCGCCGCCGTGCGGGCGCCAAGCAGCCCAAACGCCAGCCCCAGCCCGGAAATCAACAGTTTGCGGCGCGACGGGGAGGCGGGCAGCGGCGTAAATTGCAGGAATTTAGTCAGCGGATTGAGCATTGTTCATCACCATCGTCAGAAAGCCGGGTGACGTTTATAACGGATCTGGCCGGGGCAATCGACTCTATAACTATTACCGTTGCCCCGTAACTATGTCCTTTTATGAATAAGGCGCTGATTTCTTTACAAGGCTTTACCGCTGTCCGGTGCCTGCCGGTACGGCAGCACCTGGCGGGCACCTTCGGCCCAGCCTGCCACCTCTTCGCGCTCCTGTTCCAGGAAACCGGCCACTGCCTCATGCAGGCCGGGGTGCAGCAGGCGGTGCCAGGAGTCCGTGAGCACCGGCTCAAAGCCGCGGATCAGTTTATGCTCGCCCTGCGCCCCGGCATCAAAGCGCGCCAGGTGGTGAGCAATCGCATACTCAATGCCCTGATAGAAACAGGTTTCAAAATGCAGTTGGTTAAACTCGGCCAGGCAGCCCCAGTAGCGGCCATAGAGCGTGTCACCCCCCAGCAGGCTGAAGGCCATTGCCACCGGCTGTGGCCCCTGTTTCGCTATCACCACGCGGATGGCGTCCGGCAACTTTTCGGCCAGCAAACTGAAGAAGGCGCGCGTCAGGTAGGGCGCCTGGCCGCGCACCGCGTAGGTGTTGGCGTAGCAGGTGTAGACGAAATCCCATTCCGCTTCAGTGAGTTCCGCCCCTTCGCGCCAGGCAAAGCTGATGCCGAGCGATGCCACCTGCGCCCGCTCTTTGCGGATCTGCTTTCGCTTGCGGGAGGTCAGGCTGTCGAGGAAGTCCTGAAAATCGCGGTAGCCGCGGTTATGCCAGTGGTATTGGCACCCCTGGCGGTGCAGCCAGCCGGGCTGCGCGCTGAGCAGCGCGTTATCCGTCGCAGCGGTGAAATTGATGTGTGCGCCGGAAAGCCGCTGCTGTTCCAGATAACCGGGCAGCGCCGCCAGCAACTGCGCGGCGGCGTCCGGTGCGCCGAGCAGCCGTGGGCCGCTGACCGGGCTGAACGGCACTGCGCCAAGCCATTTCGGGTAATAGGGAATGCGGGCGCGGCGGCAGGCGTCTGCCCAGCCGTGGTCAAACACATATTCGCCGTAGGAGTGGCTTTTGCGGTAGCCGGGAATGGCAGCCAGCGGGCGGCCGTTTTCCATCCAGACCAGATGTTCAGCACGCCAGCCGGTGCCGGGGCCGATGCTGCCGCTCTCTTCCAGCACAGCGAGAAAGGCGTGGCTGAGAAACGGCTGTCCAACGGGGGCCAGGGCATCCCACTGGGCGGCAGGCAACAGGTTCAGGGAGGGAAAGGCGGTTAAAGGCATCGGCAAACTCCTGGTCAGGGAAACGCGGGCAACCGTGCCAATGTAGCAGAGGTGGTGCCCGCCGGGCGGGAAAATGCCTAAAAATCGTCTGAGTGCGCGGCTGCGGGGCAATTTAATATTGCGTCACCGGCAGATCCCGCGATAATCAAGAATAATCTGAACAATAGCGGCGAACACCCATGGAAATTCGCATATTCCGGCAAGATGATTTTGAAGAAGTAATTACCCTCTGGGAGCGGTGCGATCTGTTGCGCCCCTGGAACGACCCGGAAATGGATATCGAGCGCAAGATGAACCACGACCCGGACCTGTTCCTGGTGGCGCAGGTGGGCGGGGAGCTGGTAGGCACGGTGATGGGCGGGTATGACGGCCACCGCGGCGCGGCCTATTACCTCGGCGTGCACCCGGATTTCCGCGGGCGCGGCATCGCCAATGCGTTGATGAGCCGGCTGGAGAAGAAGCTGATTGCGCGCGGTTGCCCGAAGATCAACCTGATGGTGCGGGAAGAGAACGATGCCGTCACCAGCATGTATGAGAAGCTGGGCTATGAACTGGCGGACAGCATCGCGCTCGGCAAACGCCTGATTGAAGATCAGGAGTATTAAGCCGCGCGGCCGGCCATCGCAGGGTGGCCGGCGGCCTGAGGGTTACAGCACTTTTTTCACCGATTTTACATCCACCTGCACGTTGCTCCACTCTTTATCCACTTCCCCTTCCAGCTGGACTTTATCCGTGGGTGAGACGTTTTGCCCGGCCCAGCGTTTGTCATCAATTTCCACCGTCAGGGTGCCGGTGTTGTCGCGGAACAGGTAGTGTTCATCGCCGGTGCGCTGCTCGATGTGGCCCTCAAGGCGTACCCAGGCGTCATCTTTCATCTCCTGCACCGCTTTGACGGTCGCCGGGCTGGCGGCCGGGCCGGTAAAGCCGCCCTGGCTGGCCTGCGCCGGGGCATTCGGGGCAATAAATCCGCCTTGCTGGGCAACCGCAGGCAGGGTGAAGAGGGCAATCAGCGCGACGAGGGTCATTTTTTTCATCATGGTATCTCCTTGGGTCTGTCAAAAGGCAGGCAGTGTTGCCGTTGAGATAAGTAAAGCAGAGAGATCTTAAGATCTTCTTAAGGCGTGGCTTTTTTTGTTACCCTGCTGTTCCGGCCGGGCAGGGTGCCCGGCCATGTTATGAGGGCCTCCGGTGCCGCACCCCTATCATCCTGATGACTATAACGCGCACGGCTGGCTGCGCCTGCCGTTCTTTTTCTGGCTGGTATTGTTGTTGCCGGCGCGCACCTGGCTGCTGTTTATTATGGCCGGGGCCTCGCAGGGGCAGGGCACGACGCTGCTGGCGCTGTTTTACCCGGATCGCACCCACTTCTGGTCGGGGATGGCGCTGGGGCTGCCTGCGGCGCTGGTATTTCTGCTGAGCGGCCGCCGCCATCTTTGGCCGCGGCTGTGGCAAGCCGGCTGGTGGCTGATGCTGGCCACCCTGGCGGCGTCGCTTATGGTGCAGGGGGTGGCGTTGTGGCAGGCGGCACAACCGGCATTCAGCGATCTGTTGCTGACGCTGCTGGACAGCGCCGCGCTGGCCTGGTGGTTGCTGAGCCGTTCGCTGAAGCGGGCCTTCAGTGCGGCAGAGAATGGCGGGTAACGGCACTTTTTGCCGCCGCCGGACTCCAAGAGCCGGAACCTTTTCCCCGCCCGGCCGTCTGTTGCCGGTGAATGCCGATACTGGAGTGTAAGTATGTATAAACATCTGCCGTTTCCCCGCCCGCTGTTGCTGGCGTTGCCGCTGCTGCTGACAGGTTGCGCCACGGTCTCTTCCGCGATGCCTGACGTTTCCTGGTCGGGGCTTAACCCGATGAACTGGTTCGGCAGCAGTCTGGAAGTGAGCGACAAGGGCGTCGGTGATGTGACCGCCGCGACGCCGATGACTGAAGAGGCGATTAAGGCCGCGCTGGATAACGACTATACGTTGCGCAGCGGGATGGGCACCAATAACGGGCAGGTGGTGGCCTTTTACCAGGCGCTGGATGACGGCAAAGAGGTGCTGACGGTCTCCGGCCCGGCGCACGGCACGGTGGAGCGCATCGACGTGACCGGCACCGACATCGCCGCGGGGGATGTTAAGATCGGCACGCCCTTCAGCGATCTCTACAGCAAAGCCTTTGGTGCCTGCCAGAAAGGGCAGGGCGACGATGAGCAAGGCGTCGAGTGCACCGCACCGGACAGCCGCCACCTGAGTTACGTTTTCACCGGTACCAGCAACGCCCCGGCCGGCCTGATGCCCGCCGACGATACCCTGAAAAACTGGAAAGTCAGTAAAATCATCTGGCGCGCCCAGGCCCGCTGATCACCCGATTGCCCCTAAGCCCGCCCTGTGCGGGCTTTTTTCTGCCTGCTGTCCTTCGAAGTTTGTAAGCACATACAAACTATTGCCGAATAGCGCCGCAGTGCCGGATGAGCGGGCAAGGACGCCCAAAATCCCCGCCAACTCTTTCCTTACATACCAAAAGACAGGCAGTCTGGTGAGGACGTAAAAATCATTGCCGAATGAAGCCGCAGGGCCGGGCGAGCGGACAGGACGCCCAAAATCCCTGCCAACTCTTTCCTTACATACCCGATGATTTGCAGAAAGGGTGGGGGCATTAAAATTATTGCCGACGAGGACGCAGGGCCGGGCGAGCACACAGGGATGTGTGCGAGAGGGACAGCCACGCTGGGAGCGTGTCTGACCCGGCCCGAACAGCCCGGAGGACGCTGGAGGGAACCCGCTACGCGGGCAATAATTCTGCCGGGGCACTGAACGCGCGCGGGTGCAGGGCCGGCGCGCCGGCAGGCCCTGCTCGGTTGAGGCACCGGGGGCCGGGTAGCCAACCGCCCATGAACAACCGAAACTTTCCCCCATGAACAACCGAAACAATCCACCCCATCTCCACAAAAGCAAAGGCCCCCTGTGTGCCAACACAATTTCCCCATCCCCTTGCCCAAGAACAAAAACATTCCCCCCGCCCTGAGATATGATACCCCCCGCCAAAAAACAGCCCCCGCGCGCCCACCGCGCGCACCTCAATAAGGATCACACCACATGACACAGGTTCAGAGCGGCATCTTATTAGAACAGTGCCGTTTTGCCATTTATCTGGAAGCCAATATTCAGGGCGAATTTGACACCATCCGCCAGGGGTGCCGTAAATTCTGTCAGGCGTTGAAAGAGATGCAGCAAAAATTTCCGCAGGAGAACCTCGGTGCGGTGATCGCCTTTGGTTATGACGTCTGGACCGATCTCTGCGGCGGGCACAGCGCGCCGGAACTGAAATCCTTTCTCCCGCTCGGCAAGGGGCTGGCACCCTCCACGCAGCGCGACATGCTGATTCATATCCAGTCCCTGCGCCATGACGTTAACTTCACCCTGGCGCAGGCGGCCGTAGCCGCGTTCGGCAGTGCCATCCACGTGGAAGAGGAAACCCACGGCTTCCGCAACATTGAGCAGCGCGACCTGAGCGGCTTTGTGGACGGCACCGAAAACCCGCAGGGCGACCAACGCCGTGAGGTGGCGATCATCAGCCAGGATCAGCCGGATGCCGGCGGCAGCTATGTGTTTGTCCAGCGCTGGGAGCATAACCTGCGCCAGTGGGGGCGCTTCAGCGTAGAGCAGCAGGAGCAGGTGATCGGCCGTACCAAACTCACCAATGAGGAGCTGCCGCCTTCGGACCGCCCGGCCACCTCGCACGTCAGCCGGGTTGACCTCAAAGAAGAGGGCAAGGGGCTGAAAATCCTGCGCCAGAGCCTGCCGTACGGCAGTGTCAGCGGCAAACACGGGCTTTATTTCATCGCCTATTGCGCGCGCCTGCACAATATTGAGCAGCAATTGCTGAGCATGTTCGGCGAGCGTGACGGCCAGCGCGACCAGATGCTGCGCTTCACCCGCCCGGTCAGCGGCAGCTACTTCTTTGCCCCGTCACTGACGCGCCTGCTGGCGCTGTAACGGCTGTGGCCGGGCCGTTGCGCCCGGCCCGCCTTTTCCCCCGCACGTTTCTGCTCCCCTTGTTTTCCCACGCCGCCTGCTTATAGCGTTTTATGCTTGAAAATCACCAATTGGTATATAAAAGCATTACAGCTCCGCATCGAGTTATAAATACACTGGTAACACCAAAAGCATTCCGGCATGCCCGCCTGTCGGGATTGAGACAGGTGAGAGATGAGAGCAAACGTCCTGAAAATAAAAGCCTTATTCGCCGCCGCCCTCCTGAGTGCCGCGGCTTCCGGTGCGTCTGCCGCTGAGCTGCTCAACAGCTCGTATGATGTGTCACGCGAGCTGTTTGCTGCCCTCAACCCGCCCTTTATCCAGCAGTGGAATGCGCAGCACCCTGATGATCCGCTCACTATCCGCCAGTCCCACGGCGGCTCCTCCAAACAGGCGCTGGCGATCCTCCAGGGGCTGAAGGCGGATGTGGTGACGTACAACCAGGTGACTGATGTGCAGATCCTGCATGACCGCGGCCGGTTGCTGGCGGCGGACTGGCAGGCACGCCTGCCGAATAACGGCTCGCCGTTCTACTCCACGATGGCGTTCCTGGTGCGCAAAGGCAACCCGCGCAACATCCATGACTGGGGCGATCTGGTGAAGCCGGGTGTGTCGCTGGTGTTCCCGAACCCGAAAACCTCCGGCAATGGCCGTTACACCTATCTGGCGGCGTGGGGCGCACTGAGTAAAGCCCACGGCGGCGACGCCGCGCAGACCCGCACGCAGATGCGCCAGTTGCTGAAAAACGTGGCGGTGTTTGATACCGGCGGCCGCGGCGCGACCACCACCTTTATTGAACGTGGCCTGGGCGATGTGCTGATCAGTTTCGAGTCAGAAGTGAATAACATCCGCAAGCAGTACGGGGCGGACAACTATGAAGTCGTGGTGCCGCCGGTGGACATCCTGGCGGAGTTCCCAGTGGCCTGGGTGGACAAAAATGTCCGCGCCAACGGCACGGAGCAGGCAGCCAAAGCCTACCTGACGTGGCTTTACAGCCCGGCGGCGCAGCAGATTATCACCGGGTTCAACTACCGCGTGTATGACGCAAAAGCGATGGCGGCCGCCGGTGCACAGTTCCCGAAAACCACGCTGTTCCGCGTGGAAGAGGCATTCGGCAGCTGGCCGGAGGTCATGAAGACCCACTTCGCCAGCGGCGGCGAGCTGGATACATTGTTAGCACAAGGGCATCAGTAATGTTGTTGGCCAGTAAACGAGTTCTACCCGGTTTCACCCTCAGCCTCGGCAGCAGCCTGCTGTACGTCTGCCTGATCCTGTTGCTGCCGTTGAGCGCGCTGGTGATGCAGTTGTCGCAGATGACGCTGGCACAATACTGGGAGGTGGTGTCCAGCCCGCAGGTGGTGGCGGCTTATAAAGTGACGCTGCTGTCGGCGGCGGTAGCCAGTATTTTCAACCTGTTTTTCGGCATGTTGATGGCCTGGATCCTGACCCGCTACGAATTCCCCGGCCGCAGCCTGCTGGACGGGCTGATGGACCTGCCGTTTGCGCTGCCGACCGCCGTGGCCGGCCTGACGCTGGCAGGGATGTTCTCCACCACCGGCTGGTATGGCGAGTGGCTGGCGCAGTTTGGCATCAAAGTCTCCTATACCTGGCTCGGCATCGCGGTGGCGATGGCCTTCACCAGCGTGCCGTTTGTGGTGCGCACGGTGCAGCCGGTGCTGGAGGAGCTGGGGCCGGAGTATGAGGAAGCGGCTGAAACCCTCGGGGCCAGCCGTTGGCAGAGCTTCCGCCGGGTGGTGCTGCCGGAAGTGGCCCCGGCGCTGATCGCCGGCACGGCGCTCTCGTTTACCCGCAGCCTGGGCGAGTTCGGTGCGGTGATCTTTATCGCCGGTAACATCGCCTGGAAAACGGAAGTGACGTCGCTGATGATTTTTATCCGTTTGCAGGAGTTTGACTACCCGGCCGCAAGCGCCATCGCTTCGGTGATCCTTGCCGCCTCGCTGCTGCTGCTGTTCGGCATTAACACACTGCAAAGCCGCTTCGGCAAGCGCCTGGGAGGGCAATAATGGCTGACGTACCGCTTTTTACCGGCTCTGCCCGCGCCAAAATCAACTGGGGCAAATGGCTGCTGATTGGGCTGGGTGTGGTGATTTCCCTGCTTTTCCTGGTGATGCCGCTGGTGATGATTTTCCATACCGCCTTCTCCAGTGGGATGGACGCCGTCTGGCAGAACCTCTCTGACCCGGACATGCTGCACGCCATCTGGCTGACGGTGCTGGTGGCGCTGATTACCGTGCCGGTTAACCTGGTGTTCGGCACGCTGCTGGCCTGGCTGGTGACGCGCTTTAATTTCCCCGGCCGCCAATTGCTGCTGACGCTGATTGATATCCCGTTCGCGGTGTCACCGGTGGTGGCGGGGCTGCTTTACCTGCTGTTCTGGGGCACCAACGGCCCGGTCGGCGGCTGGCTGGATGCACACAATATCCAGCTGATGTTTGCCTGGCCCGGCATGGTGCTGGTGACCATTTTCGTGACCTGCCCGTTTGTGGTCCGTGAGCTGGTGCCGGTGATGCTGAGCCAGGGCAGCCAGGAGGATGAGGCCGCCGTGCTGCTGGGCGCGTCCGGCTGGCAGATGTTCCGCCGCGTCACGCTGCCGAACATCCGCTGGGCGCTGCTGTACGGCGTGGTGCTGACCAACGCCCGTGCCATCGGTGAATTTGGCGCGGTGTCGGTGGTTTCCGGCTCGATCCGCGGCGAAACCTATACCCTGCCGTTGCAGGTAGAACTGTTGCATCAGGATTACAACACTGCCGGGGCCTTTACCGCCGCCGCGCTGCTGACCCTGATGGCCATCGTAACCCTATTTCTGAAAAGTGCCCTGCAATGGCGCCTGGCGCGCACCAATAGCCGCCTTGAACAGGAGGAAAAGAATGAGCATTGAGATCGATAAAATCAGCAAATACTTTGGCCGCACGAAAGTGCTGAATGATATCTCGCTCGATATTCCTTCCGGCCAGATGGTGGCGCTGCTGGGGCCGTCCGGCTCCGGGAAAACCACGCTGCTGCGCATTATCGCCGGGCTGGAGAGCCAGAACGGCGGCCGCCTGAGCTTCCACGGCAAAGACGTGTCCCGCCTGCATGCGCGCGATCGCCAGGTCGGGTTCGTGTTCCAGCACTACGCGCTGTTCCGCCACATGACGGTGTTTGACAACATCGCCTTTGGCCTGACGGTGCTGCCGCGCCGTGAACGCCCGTCGGCTGCGGTGATCAAACAGAAAGTAACCCAGTTGCTGGAGATGGTACAGCTCGGCCACCTGGCAAACCGCTACCCGGCCCAGCTCTCCGGCGGGCAGAAACAGCGTGTGGCGCTGGCGCGTGCGCTGGCCGTGGAGCCGCAGATTCTGCTGCTGGATGAGCCGTTCGGCGCGCTGGATGCGCAGGTGCGTAAAGAGCTGCGCCGCTGGCTGCGTGAGCTGCACGAGGAGCTGAAGTTCACCAGCGTGTTCGTGACCCACGATCAGGAAGAGGCGATGGAAGTGGCCGACCAGGTGGTGGTGATGAGCCAGGGCAATATTGAGCAGATCGGCACGCCGGACGAGGTATGGCGCGAGCCGGCGACCCGCTTTGTGCTGGAGTTCCTCGGCGAGGTCAACCGGCTGGACGGCGAAATCCGCGGCTCGCAGCTGTTTGTCGGCCCGCACCAGTGGCCGCTGGCGCTGACGCCGATGCACCAGGGGCCGGTGGATCTCTTCCTGCGCCCGTGGGAGATGGAAGTCAGCACCCAGCCCAGCCCGCGCTGCCCGTTGCCGGTGCAGGTGCTGGAAGTCAGCCCGCGCGGCCACTTCTGGCAGCTTACGGTGCAGCCACAGGGCTGGCAGCAGGATCCCATCAGCGTGGTGATGACCACCCAGGAGAGCGAAAAAGCGCCGGTACGCGGCAGCCGTTACTACATCGGCAGCCTGAACGCCCGGCTCTATGCCGGTGACCAACCGCTACAACCTGTTGCGTTGGCGCAGAGTGCCTGATAATTTTTAGGCACCACAGCACGCAAGGGCGGCCCTGGAGGCCGCCCTTCTTATTTTCTCCCCCGAAGGCATCAATCGTGACCACGCTGGAACACTGCATCGGCAATACGCCGCTCATCAAATTACAACGCCTGACCCACGGCCTGACCAGTGAAGTCTGGGTCAAGCTGGAGGGCAATAACCCGGCCGGGTCAGTGAAAGATCGCGCTGCCCTGTTTATGATCCAGCAGGCAGAAAAACGCGGCGAGCTGCGCCCCGGCGACACGCTGATTGAGGCGACCAGCGGCAACACCGGCATTGCGCTGGCGATGATCGCCGCCATGAAGGGCTACCGGCTGAAACTGCTGATGCCGGAAAACATGAGCGCCGAGCGGCAGGCGGCGATGCGCGCCTACGGCGCAGAGCTGGTGCTGGTGAGCCGGGAGGGCGGCATGGAAGGCGCGCGCGATCTGGCGCGGCAAATGGCGCAGGAGGGGCAGGGGATTGTGCTCGACCAGTTCAACAACCCGGATAACCCGCTGGCGCATTTCACCACCACCGGCCCGGAGATCTGGCAGCAGAGCGGCGGGCGGCTTACCCATTTTGTTTCCAGCATGGGCACCACCGGCACCATCACCGGCGTCAGCCGTTACCTGAAACAGCAGAACCCGGCAGTGCAGGTCATTGGCCTGCAACCGGCGGAAGGCAGCAGCATCCCCGGTATCCGCCGCTGGCCTGAGGCCTATCTGCCGGGCATTTTCCGCCCGGAACTGGTGGATGAGGTGATCGACATGAGCCAGGCGCTGGCGGAGCAAACCACCCGCGCACTGGCGCAGCAGGAAGGCATTTTCTGTGGCGTCAGCTCCGGCGGTGCGGTAGCCGGTGCGCTGTGCCTGGCCGCCGCCCACCCCGGCAGCATGGTGGTGGCGATTGTCTGCGACCGCGGCGACCGTTACCTCTCCACCGGCATTTTCGGCTGAAGGTTGCCGGTCTACTCCCGTTCCAGCGCGTGGATCGGGTCCATGCGCGCCGCCCGGCGCGCCGGGAAGAAGCCGAACAGGATACCGATCAGGCTGGAGCAGACAAACGCCGCCACAATCGAGAACGGGGAGTAGATCATGCGGAACGGGCTGTTGAACTGGCTGAACAGCACGCCAATCCCCAGTGACAGCAGCACGCCGATAATGCCGCCCAGCAGGCAGACCAGCACCGCCTCAATCAGGAATTGTTGCAGGATGTCCCCGGCGCGTGCGCCCACGGCCATCCGCACACCGATTTCGCGGGTGCGTTCCGTGACCGACACCAGCATGATGTTCATCACGCCAATCCCGCCGACAATCAACGAGATCAACGCAATCATCGACACCAGCAGCGCCAAGGTGTTGGTGGCGCTTTCGATCGTCTGGCGGATGCTGTCAGTGTTCATCACAAAGAAATCTTTGGTGCCGTGGCGCTGTTCCAGCAGGGCGGTGATGCCGCGCTCAGCCGCGTTGAGATCGACATTGTCACTGACCCGCACCGTGATGCTGCTGAGGTAGGTTTTGCCCAGCATCCGCCCCATGGCGGTGCTGTACGGGATCCAGACATTCAAACTTTCGTTGCTGCCGAACCCGCCCTGTTTCTGCGCCGCCACGCCCACCACCCGCACCGGCAGGCTGCCGAGCAGGATCACCTGGCCGACCGGGTTTTCACCGCGCACAAACAGCTTGTTGCGGGTGTTGGTGTCGATCACCGCCTCCTGCATCAGCTGGTCGACGCTCTGGCGGGTGAAGGCCATGCCTTGCGCCATGCTGTAGCCGCGCACCACAAAGAACTCCTCACCAACGCCGCTGACCGTGCCGGTCACGGATTCGCTGCCGAAGCGGAATGTGGTGCTGGTGGTGACGCCGGGCGTGACGCTGTGCACGTACGCCTGCCGCCGCAGGGCATCGGCATCGGTGGCGCGCAGCGTCTGGATGGCGGCGGAGCGCATGTCGCCGAAATCTTTGCCGGGGAACACTTCCAGCGTACTGGTGCCCATCGCGCTGATGTCTGCCAGGATTTTTTCCTGCGAGCCTTTGCCGAGCGCCACCACTGACACCACCGAGGCGATGCCGATAATGATGCCGAGCATGGTCAGGAAGGTGCGCAGCCGCTGGGAGGCCATCGCCAGCAGCGCCATTTTGAACGCCTCGCTGAAGCGGTCACGCTGCGCCCGCCAGCGGGACGCCGGGGCCGCAGCCGGTGGCTCTGCCATCACGGCAGGTGCCGGGGTCAGCGGTGGCTGCGGGTTGGCGCGATCCGCAATGATTTCGCCGTCGCTGATCTCGATGATCCTTTCGGCATGTTGCGCGATCTGCATGTCATGGGTGACGATCACCACCGTGTGGCCCTGGGCGTGCAGATCTTTTAAGATCGTCAGCACTTCCTGCCCGCTGTGGGTATCCAGTGCGCCGGTGGGTTCATCCGCCAGGATCACTTCCCCGCCGTTCACCAGCGCCCTGGCAATACTAACCCGCTGCTGCTGGCCGCCGGAGAGCTGGCTTGGCCGGTAATGGAGCCGCTCCGCCAGCCCCAGCCGGGTAAGCAGTGCAGCCGCCCGTTGGCGGCGCAGATCGTGGCGGGTGCCTGCATAGATCGCCGGGACTTCCACATTGCCCAGCGCCGTCAGGTCACTGAGCAGGTGGTAGCGCTGGAAGATGAACCCAAAGTGTTCGCGCCGCAGTTCGGCGAGCTGATCGCGGCTGAGTTCACGGGTGGCGCGCCCGGCCACCCGGTACTCCCCGGCGCTGGGCTGGTCAAGGCAGCCCAGCAGGTTCATCAGCGTTGATTTGCCGGAACCGGATGCGCCGACAATCGCCACCATTTCCCCGGCCTGCACCGACAGGTTGATGCCCTTGAGCACGGTAATGCGCTGTTCACCGGCCATAAACTCCCGGCGGATGCCGGTCAGCTCAAGCAGCGGGGCAGCGGGGCGGGCATCACGCATCATGACCTCCCGCCTGCGGCCGCAGGGGCGGCGTCACCCAGCGGGTTAATCACCACTTTTTCCCCGACTTTCAGGCCCGTGGTAATTTGTGCCTGCACATTGTTGTTCAGGCCGACCGTGACCTGGCGCTCATGCGCCTCGCCCTGCGCGTCCACCACCTGCACCGTGGTGCGCTCCCCGGCACGGTGCAGCGCCGCGGCCGGGACAACCACCGCGTTTTTGATAGCGGCCAGCACAATGTACACCTGCGCGGTCATGGAGATCCGCAGCACGCCCTCCGGGTTGGCGACATCAAACAGCCCGTTGTAGTAGATGGCGCTGGTGGTGGTGCTGCTGCTGTTGCTGGTGCCGGTCAGGGCGCTGCTGCTCTCGTCATTGATCGAGTCCGGCGCCGGTTCCACCGCGCGCAGGGTGGCCTGATAGCGCGTGCCCGGCCGGCCGAGGATGGTGAAGTAAACCGGCATCCCGGTGCGTACGTTGACCACATCCGCTTCGGAGATCTGCGCCTTGATGGTCATGGTGTCGAGATCCGCCACTTTGATGATGGTCGGCGTGCTCTGCACGGCGTTCACCGTCTGCCCGGCCTCAACCGGGATCGCCACCACGGTGCCGGCCATCGGCGCGCGGATCTGGGTATAGCCCAGATTCACCTGCGCGGTATTCTCCGCGATTTGCGCCTGGACGATCTGGGCTTCCAGCGCATTCAGCTCCGCCTCGGTCGCTTCCAGTGCCGCGCGGGCGGCGTCATAATCTGCCTGGGCACCGACGCCGCGCGCCAGGATGTCTCTCTGCCGGTTGAAGGTCAGCCGGTCATTGCGCAGCTGCGCCAGCCGTGCCGCGCGTTGCGCCTGCACATTTTTCAGCGCAGCCTGGGCATCACGCAGGCTGTTCTGCTGGGTCAGATCATCGATTTCCGCCACCAGTTGCCCGGCGGTGACTTTATCCCCCAATGCCACATGCAGCGCCTTGATCTGGCCGGAGGCCTGCGCCCCGACACTGACCTGTTTCTGCGCCTCGATGGTGCCGTCCGCCAGCACGGTATGCTCCAGATCCTCCTGGGTGACCGTGGCGGTGATATAGTCCGGCGGGGCAGGGCGGTGGAAGGCACGGTAGCCGACCGCAGCTATAATCAGCAGAACCAGCATAATCAGTATCGTGCGACGGGTGAAAAAAGTGGATCGTCCTGTGGTGTGCGACGCCATCATCCAGCGGTTCCTTGTTTCAGAAGTAAAAGTCTTCAGCAGTAAAATGTAGTCAGAAATAAAACGTAGCCAGCGGCAGGAAAAGAGTGCGAGCGGATAATTTACCCCGCACGGGCATTAAGCGCGATACGGGCGTAGGATAATGTGTAAAAAAACAGTAAATGCTGCTGCACAGCCCGGTCAACGGGGTAAAAATGAGCAATCTATGCGTATAAGGTCCAAAAAATGAAAATTTTGTTAGTCGATGATGATCTCGAGCTCGGCACCATGTTGAGTGAGTACCTGATTGCCGAAGGGTTTGATGCCTCGCTGGTGCTGACCGGTAAAGCCGGGGTGGAAGGGGCGCTTTCCGGCGACTACACCGCGATGATCCTCGATATTATGCTGCCGGACATGAGCGGTATTGATGTGCTGCGGCAGGTACGGAAAAACAGCCGCCTGCCGATCATTATGCTGACGGCCAAAGGCGACAACATCGACCGGGTGATTGGCCTGGAGATGGGCGCGGATGACTATATGCCGAAGCCTTGTTACCCGCGCGAGCTGGTGGCCCGCCTGCGTGCGGTGCTGCGCCGCTTTGAGGAGCAGCCGGAAGTGGCGTCTGACTCCGCACCGGTCAGCTACGGTTTCCTGACGCTCAACCCTTCCACGCGCAACAGCGAGTGGCGTGAGCAGGCATTCGACCTGACGGCATCAGAGTTCAACCTGCTGGAGCTGCTGCTGCGTTCGCCGGAGCGCGTGGTGTCCAAGGATGAGCTGTCAGAAAAAGGGCTGGGCCGCCCGCGTGAAGCCTATGACCGCAGTGTGGACGTGCATATCAGCAATATCCGCCAGAAACTGGCTGCCCTGCCGGGCGGCGAGACCCTCACCATCGAAACGGTACGCAGCATTGGCTATCGCATTAAATAACAACATGCGCGGCCGGCTGTTCTGGAAAATCCTGCTGGGTTTCTGGTTCACTTTTGTGCTGATGACGCAGGTACTCTGGGTGATCTTCACGTTTTACGGCAATCACCATGAGCCGCCGGAAAGCGGGCTGGCACGCCGTTTCGTGAAATTACAGATGACCTCCGCCATCTCCACGCTGCAACGCGGCGGCCTGCCGGCGCTGGAAGCAATGATGGCCAACTGGCCGGACAGCGATAAACAGTATTTTAGCGTGACGCGGGCCATGCTGCCGGCACCCGGCGTGTCGCTGGACGCGATGGAACCCGGTGCGAAACCGGTGCAGATTGTGGCGTTTGTGCAGGGGCCGGACGGGCAGGGCTACCGCCTGCGTTATAACGTGCGCGGTTTGATGGATGAATACCACCACAGCCGCCCGCGGGACATCCTGCATGTGCCGGCCCCGCTGTTCTGGATCGGGGCGCTGGGCGGGCTGCTGTTCAGTGCGGTGCTGGCCTGGAACCTGACCCGGCCGTTGCAGCAGATCCGCGGGGCATTTGATCGGGTGTCGCAGGGCGATCTCTCAGTGCGGCTGTTCCCGCGGATGCGCCGCCGCCATGATGAGCTGGCGATGGTGGCGCGGGATTTTGATGCGATGGCCGAGCGGTTGCAGGTGCTGGTGAAAGCGCGTGAGGAACTGCTGCACGATGTGTCACACGAGCTGCGATCGCCGCTGGCCCGCCTGCAACTGGCGATCGGGCTGGCGCGGCAAAACCCGGTGAACGTAGAGAACTCCCTGCAACGTATTGAGCACGAAGCCGGGCGGCTGGACAAGATGATTGGCGAACTGCTGGCGCTGTCACGCGCGGAAAACAGCACCATGCCGGACGAAGAGTATTTCGACCTGCTGGGGCTGGTGGAAGCGGTGGTCAACGATGCGCGCTATGAGGCGCAGATCCCAGGCGTCAATATTGCGCTGGACGCGGATGAACAGCGTGAATACACCGTTAAGGGCAATGCGGAGCTGATCCGCCGCGGGGTGGATAACGTGGTGCGCAATGCGCTGCGCTTCTCGGCGCAGGGGCAGACCGTGACCGTGTCCCTGCGGGCAGCAGACGCCTATTATCAGATTGATGTGGCCGATCAGGGGCCGGGTGTGGAAGAAGAGAAGCTTTCCAGCATCTTTGACCCCTTCGTACGGGTGAAATCCCCGCTCTCAGGCAAAGGCTATGGGCTGGGGCTGGCGATTACCCGGAAAGTGATGCTGGCGCATCAGGGGCAGGTGGAAGCGCGTAATGTGCAGCCGCATGGCCTGGTGATTACCCTGCGTATCCCGCAGTGGACCGCGCCCTGAGACGGGGCCGGGTAACGGGGGATCTTTTTGGTGTCATCTTCAGCATAACCGTACGGCACAAAGAACGGCACAAAGAAAAACGGCACCCAGGGGTGCCGTTTTTGTTGCAGTCTGCCGCCGGGGCAAACGCGTAGATTACTTGCGGATGCGGATAACCGGGGTTTCACCCACGGTCACGCTGCCGGAAAGTTTAATCAGTTCTTTGATCTCGTCCATGTTGGAGATCACCACCGGCGTCAGGGTAGACTTGGCTTTCTCTTCCAGCAGCGGCAGATCGAACTCAATAACCACGTCGCCCTTCTTAACGCGCTGGCCTTCTTCAGCGATGCGTTTGAAGCCTTCGCCTTTCAGTTCCACGGTATCGATACCGAAGTGGACGAACAACTCAATGCCACTGTCGGATTCGATTGAGAAAGCATGGTTGGTTTCAAAGATTTTGCCGATGGTGCCATCTACCGGGGCAACCATTTTGTTACCCGCAGGTTTGATTGCAATGCCATCGCCGACAATCTTTTCCGCGAAAACGACATCAGGCACATCTTCAATGTTGACGATTTCGCCAGAAATCGGGGCCACGATTTCAATCATGCCCGACTCTTTCTTATCATCAGAAACCAGTGATTTCAGTTTATCGAACAAACCCATGATCTTCTCCTAAGCATTAATTTGGGCGGCGTTCCACGCAGCGGAATCAGCAGAGTGTTTTCTCTTCGATGAACTTGTTCACCAGGTTCATCAACTCTTGCGCCGTCGGCTGAGCAAGTGCTTCGTCGGCCAACGCCTTCACATCTTCGAAGTTCGTATTACGAATAATTTTCTTGATGCGTGGGATCGAAATAGCACTCATGCTGAACTCATCTAATCCCATGCCCAATAACAGCAGTGTAGCACGTTCGTCGCCTGCTAGCTCGCCGCACATGCCTGTCCACTTGCCTTCAGCATGAGATGCATCAATAACTTGCTTAATAAGCGTCAGAACAGCCGGTGACATGGGGTTGTAGAGATGAGAAATCAGCTCATTGCCACGATCTACTGCCAGAGTATACTGGGTTAAATCGTTTGTCCCAATACTAAAGAAGTCAACTTCCTTCGCCATATGGTGTGCGATCGCGGCCGCAGCCGGGGTTTCGACCATCACGCCCACTTCAATGGTTTCATCAAAGGCTTTGCCTTCATCACGCAGTTGCGCCTTCAGCAGCTCCAGCTCCTGTTTCAGCTCGCGGACTTCTTCAATCGAGATGATCATCGGGAACATGATGCGCAGCTTGCCGAACGCAGAGGCACGCAGGATGGCGCGCAACTGGGCGTGCAGGATTTCTTTACGATCCAGACAGATGCGGATTGCACGCCAGCCGAGGAACGGGTTCTCCTCTTTCGGCAGGTTCATGTACGGCAGGTCTTTGTCACCGCCGATGTCCATGGTGCGCACAATCACTGCCTGGGAGCCCATCGCTTCCGCGACGGCTTTATACGCCTGGAACTGTTCTTCTTCCGTCGGCAGGGCGTCACGGTCCATAAACAGGAACTCCGTGCGGTAGAGGCCCACGCCTTCCGCGCCGTTACGCTCAGCACCGGCGACATCCCGCACGGTACCGATGTTGGCACAGACTTCAACCTGATGGCCGTCAAGGGTGATGGCCGGCAGGTCTTTCAGTTTCGCCAGATCGTTTTTCTCGGTCACATACTGGTTGTGAACCGCTTTCAGTTCGTCGATCACGTCAGCCGTCGGGTTGACGTAAATCTTGTTGTTAACGGCGTCCAGAATCAGGTAGTCGCCGTTGTGAACCTGTTTGGTCACGTCGCTGGTGCCCACAATCGCCGGCAGCTCCAGGGAGCGCGCCATGATGGAGGTGTGGGAGGTACGGCCGCCCAGGTCAGTGATGAAACCCAGCACCTTGTTCAGGTTCAGCTGTGCGGTTTCAGAAGGGGTCAGGTCGGTCGCCACCAGGATCACTTCATCCTGAATGGAGCCGAGATCAACAATGGTCATGCCGAGGATATTGCGCAGCAGACGCTTGCCGATGTCACGCACGTCAGCCGCACGTTCTTTCAGGTATTCGTCATCCAGTTCTTCCAGGGCATGTGCCTGAGACTCGATCACAGAATAGGCGGCGGCGTCAGCCGTGGCATGCTCATCTTTGATGAGGGCTATGATTTCCTGCTCAAGCTCTTCGTCTTCCAACAGCATGATGTGGCCTTCGAAGATCGCTTCTTTCTCTTCCCCGAAGGTTTCGCCGGCTTTGGTTTTAATGATTTCCAGCTGAGCAGAGGCTTTCGCCCGGCCCGCGAGGAAACGTTCGACTTCCTGATCAACCTGATCAGCAGAGATCTTTTTCCGGTCGATGATAATTTCATCTTCTTTCAGCAGAAGAGCCTTACCGAAAGCGATACCCGGTGATACTAAAATGCCTGAAATCATAACCCTACCTTACTCTTGACTGATGTTAATAATAAAGACGGGCTTTTTTATTCGAGCTCAGCCATCAGTTTTACCAGGTGCTCAACTGCGTTCTGCTCGTCTTCGCCTTCAGCAGAGATAGTCACTACAGTGCCTTGAGTCAGACCCAGGGTTTGCAGTTTGAAAAGGCTTTTAGCGCTCGCGCTTTTGCCGTTGGATGTGACAGTGATGTCAGAGGCAAAACCTTTTGCTTCTTTGACAAATTGTGCAGCAGGGCGAGTGTGCAGGCCATTCGGAGCGGTAATAGTAACTTCTTGCTGGAACATTATGTTTCCCCAACTTATTGGATTAATGTTGTGGAGCTAAAGTTTAGCCTACGCGGCTGACTTTAGCCTGTTTGATAGCGCCTGACGAAGTCAGGGGCAAGCTCTGATGCTACAGGAAACGCCAGGGCCGCACGGTAATAAAAACCCCGGTGCAGGGCGATTCCAATCCGCGCCCCATTATGCCGTGTTTGTCCGGATTGTAACAAACAGGTAAACCGATTCAGCAACAGTGCCAGATGGGCCGCGATTAATTTTGCGCATCGAAATAATTGCTCGCTTAAATACTAGACCTGGTGGTCAAAAGCAATCTTCAGGTAGTGCAAACTTTGACGCAGACCACAAAAAAGCACCCCGGAGGGTGCTTTTTTCAGCGTTGCCAGGCTTATGGCACTATTGTTGCAGCTCACTTTCTGTAAACAAATCTGCAAACAATGCCGTGCTCAGGTAGCGCTCACCGGAAGAGGGCAGAATAACGACAATGTTTTTATCGGTAAACCCAGCTTCTTCTGAAAGTTTGACCGCTGCCGCTACCGCCGCACCTGACGAAATCCCGGCCAGGATGCCTTCTTCGTCCATCAGACGGCGCGCCATGCTGATGGACTCATCGTTGGTAATTTTAGCGACCCGGTCAAGCAGTTCCAGATCCAGGTTGCCTGGGATAAACCCGGCACCGATGCCCTGAATTTTATGCGGGCCGGGTTTCACCTCTTCACCGGCCAGCGTCTGGCTGATAACCGGCGAGTCAGCCGGCTCTACCGCCACCAGGGTAATCGCCGGGTTTTTGCTTTTCAGGAAGCGCCCCGCGCCGGTAATGGTGCCGCCGGTGCCCACACCGGCGATCAGCACGTCCACTTCGCCGTCGGTATCTTCCCAGATCTCGGGGCCGGTGGTTTTTTCATGGATGTCCGGGTTGGCAGGGTTGCTGAATTGCTGGAGGATCAGGTAACGCGCCGGGTCAGAGGCCTGAATCTCTTCCGCTTTGGCAATGGCCCCTTTCATGCCTTTGGCGCCTTCGGTCAGCACCAGGTTGGCCCCCAGCGCCTTCAGCAGTTTGCGGCGCTCCACGCTCATGGTTTCCGGCATGGTCAGCGTGAGTTTGTAACCGCGGGCGGCGGCCACATAGGCCAGGGCAATCCCGGTGTTACCGCTGGTGGGTTCCACCAATTCTTTCTCTTTGGTCAGAATGCCTTTCTTTTCCGCATCCCAAATCATATTGGCGCCAATACGGCATTTGACGCTAAAGCTCGGGTTACGCGATTCGACTTTGGCGAGGATACGCCCGTTGCCGATACGGTTAAGGCGTACCAGCGGCGTATGGCCGATTGTCAGAGAGTTGTCTTCATAAATCTTGCTCATAACCCGTCCTTTAACTGGTTGAAAATTTTGGGGAACGCCACGAGCATACGCTAACGTCTCCCACAAGGAAGTAAAGAATTGGTATATCTATATGTTATTAGGAAATATGTTTTTGTCACAATAACAAGAGGAAGGCGGGGAGAAAAACTCCCCGTAAAAGGCAGGGATCAGCGGCGGATTTCACCGCGCGGCGTGCGGTAACGATCAACCCACATCGCGGTGGCGCCGCAGACGGCAACCGGCATGATGAACAGGTTAAGCAGCGGGATCATGGTGAACAGGCTGACCAGCGCACCGAACTGCAGATTATGGAATTTATGACGGCGCAGCGCCCGGCGCATCTCGGCAAAGCTGACTTTGTGGTTGTCAAACGGGTAGTCGCAATATTGGATCGCCAGCATCCAGGCGCTGAACAGGAACCACAACACCGGAGCCACGGTCTGGCCTATACCGGGGATGAAGTAGAGCACCAGCAGCAGCAGGGCGCGCGGCAGGTAGTAAACCAGCTTCAGCCATTCGCGTTTCATGATCCGCGGCAGATCTTTCAGGATGCCCAGCAGGCCGTTGTCCGGCAATGGGGTGCCGGTAAGGTGCCCTTCGAGCTGTTCGGCCAGCAGCCCATTGAACGGGGCGGCAATCCAGTTGACCAGGGTGCTGAACAGATAACTGAACACCAGCACGATGGAAATCACCGCCAGCGGCCACAGCAGGTAGCTCAGCCACTGTAGCCAGTCAGGCACATGGCCCATCAGCGTGGGTATCCAGTTGTCGAGCCGGGTATAGAGCCACCAGAAAGCGGCACCCATCAGGATGATGTTGAGCAGCAGGGGAATAATGATAAAACGTTTGATACCGGGCAGGGAGAGCAGGCGCCATCCCTCGGCCACATAATGGAACCCGTTAGCCCCATCTGGCGCGTGTCGTGGTGCAGGCATGAAAGCAACATCTCAACGTGGTAAATCGGCCCGGCTATCATATCGGGATGATTTTCAGCTGGCTAGGGGCCAATTGTTGGAAAAAACAGCAAAAAAAGGGTGGTCGCTCATGTTTATGCCGGGAAAACAGAGTCAATACTTGCACTTGTGTACGCGGGCAAATAGAGTTACTAGAATGAATGTTTTCCGTGGCAACCAGGCTGCGGTGGCAATGTATAAAAGCAACCAGAGATAGCAATGATGCAGGATTTGCGTCTGATATTAATCGTTGTTGGCGCGATCGCCATAATAGCGTTGTTATTGCATGGTCTGTGGACCAGCCGCAAGGAACGCTCATCCCTTTTCCGCGATCGCCCGGCTAAACGAACGAAAAAAGAGCGAAACAGTGCCCCGGCTGATGAGGTGGACGATGGGGTAGGTGATGTACGGGTGCGTGCCCTGCATCCGCATGATGAGCCGGAGCTGGGTCAGTTTGATGCACCCGACGCGCCGCCGGCACGCCGTCCTGTTCCGCCGCAACCGGCTCCTCAGCCCCGCGCGCCGGAGCAACCGGCCCCGCAGGCACGTGCGCCGCAACCGGCTGCGCCTGAGGGCGATGATCCGTTATTGACGGGCTATTCCGCTGCGGAGCCGGCCACCGCGCCGGCAGCCCGCCAACGTGAGGTGCCGGCGCACGAACCGGTCAATACCTTTGTGCCGGCCGAGGACGATGAAGACGATCTGCCGGTATTCGGGACGGCGGCTGCGCCTGCTGCCGAGCGGCCTGCACCGGCTGCTGCCCCGGCACCGGCTGCTGCCCCTGACGCACCGGCTGAGCCGGTGACGCCGCCTGCGCCGCCGAAAGAAAAACTCACTGAAACGGTGCTGGTGCTGCACGTTGCCGCCCATCAGGGTGGGGTAATCAACGGTGAAGTGTTGTTGCAGAGCGTGTTGCAGGCTGGCTTCCAGTTTGGCCAGATGAACATTTTCCACCGCCACCTCAGCCCGGCAGGCAGTGGGCCGGTGCTGTTCAGCATGGCAAACATGGTGAAACCCGGCTCCTTCAACCCGGACACGATGGCGGACTTCTCCACGCCGGGCGTGACGATGTTTATGATGGTGCCGTGCTATGGCGATGCCAATCAGAACTTCAAATTGCTGCTGCAGTCTGCTCAGCGTATTGCGGATGATGTCGGTGGTGTGGTGCTGGATGATGAGCGCCGCATGATGACACCGCAGAAACTGGAAACGTACAAAGCCCGGATCCGCGAAGTGCTGGAGGCCACGGCCTGACGGCCCTGACCGGCCTGCGCCGGGCACTGCATCCCCCTCTCCAAACCCCCGCATGTCGGGGGTTTTTTATCCTCTAATGGTGAGCCAATGGAACCGATCAATCAAAAAATCAATCAACTGCGGGCCTCACTGCGCCATCACGAATACCAGTATCACGTTCTGGATGCCCCCGAAATTCCCGATGCGGAATATGACCGGCTGATGCGCGAACTGCGCGAGCTGGAAACCGCCCACCCGGAGCTGATCACTGCCGATTCCCCGACCCAGCGGGTCGGCGCGGCACCGCTGACCGCCTTTGAACAGGTGCGCCATGACGTGCCGATGCTGTCGCTGGATAACGTGTTTGATGAAGACAGCTACCTGGCGTTCAACAAGCGGGTGCAGGACCGGCTGAAAAGCCCGGACACCCTGACGTTCTGCTGTGAATTGAAACTGGACGGCCTGGCGGTCAGCCTGCTGTATGAAAACGGTGAGCTGGTGCGCGCTGCCACGCGCGGCGACGGCACCACCGGCGAGAACATTACCGCCAACGTGCGCACCATCCGCGCGATTCCGCTGCGCCTGACCGGGGAGAACATCCCACGCCGGGTGGAAGTCCGCGGTGAAGTCTTTATGCCGCAGAAAGGGTTTGAGGCGCTGAATGAGGAAGCCCGGCGCACCGGCGGCAAGGTGTTTGCCAACCCGCGTAACGCGGCGGCCGGCTCCTTGCGGCAGCTTGACCCGCGCATCACGGCCAAACGTCCGCTGACCTTTTTCTGTTACGGCGTCGGGGTGCTGGAAGGGGGCGAATTGCCGCGCAGCCACTGGGCGCGCCTGATGCAGTTCCGTGACTGGGGGTTGCCGGTCAGCGATCGTATCCGTTTATGCACCGGCAGCGAAGAGGTGCTGGCATTTTACCGTCATATCGAGGAAACCCGGTCCACGCTCGGTTTCGACATCGACGGCGTCGTGATTAAAGTCGACTCGCTGGATCTTCAGGAAGCGTTAGGCTTTGTGGCGCGCGCGCCGCGTTGGGCCATCGCGTTTAAGTTCCCGGCTCAGGAGCAGATCACGACCGTGCGGGATGTGGAGTTTCAGGTCGGGCGCACCGGTGCGATTACCCCGGTGGCGCGGCTGGAGCCGGTGCTGGTGGCCGGAGCAATGGTCAGTAACGCCACGCTGCACAATGCCGATGAGATTGAGCGCCTTGGCCTGCGTATCGGCGATACGGTGATTGTGCGCCGCGCCGGGGATGTGATCCCCCAGGTGGTTGGCGTGGTGATGAGCGAGCGCCCGGAACAGGTGCGTGAGGTGGCGTTCCCCACCACCTGCCCGGTGTGCGGCTCGGATGTCGAGCGGGTGGAGGGCGAGGCGGTGGCCCGCTGTACCGGTGGCCTGTTCTGCGGCGCACAGCGTAAAGAATCCCTCAAACACTTCGTGTCGCGCCGGGCAATGGATGTAGACGGCATGGGCGATAAGATCATCGATCAGCTGGTGGAGAAAGAGTATGTCAAAACCCCGGCCGATCTGTTCCGCCTCACCGCCGGGGTGTTGACCGGCCTGGATCGCATGGGGCCGAAATCCGCGCAGAACCTGGTGAATTCCCTGCAAAAGGCCAAGCAGACGACGCTGGCCCGCTTCCTCTATGCGCTTGGTATCCGTGAAGTCGGGGAGGCTACCGCAGCCAACCTGGCGGCGCATTTTGGCTCAGTCGACGCGCTGAAGGCCGCCGATCTGGACGCGCTGAAAAGCGTGCAGGATGTCGGTGATGTGGTGGCGAAACATGTGCGTAACTTCCTGGAGGAGACGCATAACCAGCAGGTGATTGATGAACTGCTCGACCCGGCCATCGGCATCCACTGGCCTGAGGTACAGGTGATTGTGCCGGAGGAAATCGACAGCCCATTCGCCGGGAAAACCGTGGTGCTGACCGGCTCTTTGACCGTGCTGTCACGCGATGAGGCCAAAGACCGGCTGACGGCGCTGGGCGCGAAAGTCAGCGGCAGTGTTTCGAAGAAAACCGATTTGGTGATTGCCGGTGAGGCCGCAGGCTCGAAGCTGGCAAAAGCGCAGGAGCTGGGGATTGAGGTCATTGACGAAGCGGAAATGATCCGCCGGTTGGACGCCTCCGCATGATGGAGAAAGAGGATCTGGTGGCGATTGCCACCACGCCCATGCCGTTCGGCAAATACCAGGGGCGGATGTTAATCGATCTGCCGGAAGAGTATCTGCTCTGGTTCGCCCGCAAAGAGGCATTTCCGGAAGGAAAACTGGGCCAGTTGATGCAACTGACCCTGGCTATCCGCATGGAAGGCCTGGAGGGACTGGTCAGGCCGCTGAAACGCAGCTGACATGCCGTGAACCGTGATGGCACCGTCGGGCACGGCATGACGCCGTGCCCGAGCCATATTCCCCCTGCCGCCGGTGCGGAGAGTCTTAAACGTAGATATCGATCTGGTTAGTGGCGCTCGGCCGGTTTACCCCTTCAACACGCGCAGTGCTGGGCTCGACAGAGCTGGCTTGCGCGGCCTGTTGTTTCTGTTGGGCTGCCTGTGCCTGCTGCGCTTCCAGACGGGCGATCTGTGCCTGCAACTGGGCAATCTGCGCTTGCAGCAAATCTTTCTGTTTCTGGGCGTCTTCACTGCTCTCAGAAGACGTGCCCAGATCTTTAACCTCTTGGGTCAGTTTCTGGATCTGCTTGTTCAGCTGAGCAATTTGCTGCGCCGGATCGCTGGAAGAAGAGCCGCTGGTGCTTTGGGTCGATGTGGAGCCTGATGCGCTGATCGTTGTCATGATTACCTCAATAGTAAGTGGTTACCCGGAACGCGGGCTTATTGGGTATCGGCGATGTATTTCAGTGCTTTATCGTCCTTTCGAATTTTTTACACTCTCCGGGCAGGCAACGGCCAAAGGGCAGGTGAGGGCAGGCATACTGAGAAAACAGGCATAACAGGAAAAATAAAAAGCAGAAGGCGATAACAATCAAACAGGGCGTGGTAACAGAAGAGGGTATAACGGGAGGGTGACGCGTGTGAGGATAAAACAGGAAGTGAGAAATGGTGGGCGATGACGGGCTCGAACCGCCGACCCCCTCCGTGTAAAGGAGATGCTCTACCAACTGAGCTAATCGCCCATTTCTCAAACAGGGTACTGCTATTGATGGTGGGTCGTGCAGGATTCGAACCTGCGACCAATTGATTAAAAGTCAACTGCTCTACCAACTGAGCTAACGAC
>NZ_JAERKB010000023.1:0-57395 GCF_018257325.1 Nissabacter archeti | reverse complement strand
TAACCTGAATCTGAGACAACATCTGGCAAGGCTGGGACGGAAGTCACTGTCGTTCTCAAAATCGGTGGAGCTGCATGACAAGGTCATCGGGCATTATCTGAACATAAAACACTATCAGTAAGTTGGAGTCATTACCTTACCAGAGACGGCATCTGATTAAAAAATAGCCTTAACGAATGGAAGGGACTTCCCCTGATTATGCGCCTGATTAACTCTTGTGCAATCATGGGGTACACATCGTCCCGGAGGAATTCGTTATGACTATCACGACTGTCGGTATCGATCTTGCTAAAAATGTGTTTGCTGTTCACGGTGTTGATCAAAATGGTAGAACTGTTCTGGTTAAGCCTAAAGTATCGCGTGCTGCACTTCCTGAGTTAATTGCAAGTTTGCCTCCCTGTGTTATCGGGATGGAAGCATGCTCCGGGGCTCACTACTGGGCAAGATTGTTTCGGCAGTATGGTCATGAGCCACGTCTGATGGCTGCTAAGTTTGTATCGCCTTATCGTATGGCCGGAAAATCAGGAAAAAATGATGCAGCTGATGCTCAGGCTATCTGTGAAGCTGTTCGTCGTCCGCATATGCGGTTCGTACCAGTGAAAGACGAAAGCCAGCAGGCCATGCAGTGTTTACATCGTACCCGTCAGGGTTTTATCGAAGAGAAAACAGCAACGTATAATCGTCTGCGAGGATTGATATCTGAATTCGGTGTCATCGCGCCACAAAGTGCTGATGCCCTGCGCCACATGGTTTCTGTGCAGAAGAGCTCTTTACCGCTTCAGGTTCAGCAATGTGTTGATGATTTGATGGAACACGTTGATCGCATTGAAGCTAACATCACTGAATATGACCGAATTTTGTCCCACATAGCCAAAACAGATCATCGCAGTCAGCGGCTGATGGAGCTAAAGGGCGTTGGTCCCACAACGGCCTGTGCACTGGTCGCCAGTATCGGTAATGCACATGATTTTAAAAATGGACGTCAACTGGCAGCCTGGCTGGGGCTGACGCCATCACAATACAGCAGCGGGGGAAAGTCGAAACTCGGCAGGATCACAAAAGCCGGTGATTCGTATCTGCGAACGCTTCTGGTTCAGGGGGCTCGTTCAGTGCTTATTGGCGCCGGGAAAAGGACTGACTCATTCAGCCGTTGGGTTTGTATGTTGGTTGAGCGCAGAGGGTACTGGCGGGCTGTTGTGGCCATCGCCGCCAAAAATGCGCGGCTGTGTTGGGCATCACTACATTACGGTGATGATTTCCGGCTGTACTCAGTCAACTAAAGCTCGAAGCTGTATAACCATCTGACCTGCAATTCGTTGATGATAAAGGGTTAGACCCCGTGAGGCCTATCTGGCTATTGTACAGGATATACGTATCCGCTTAACGAACAAGAACCTCACGCGCGTCTTTCATCAGGGCCCGAATCGATGACGATTCATCATGGCCGTTTATAGTACCGCAGTCTCTCCCCTTTATTTTTACTGAAGAGCAGACAGAAACCATAAATACCGGCTTTGACATGCCGGGGAAGTCCTTATAGTACAATAATTTTCGATATCCAAACTGACCCCATATAACCCGGCGTCATTTTTTTTCCTGACGGCTTCGCGCGTATCTTCCGGACTCAGTCCCGGGAAAACCGGTACCGTGGGGGTGTCTTCGGTAAAAAGGATCCGCTGACGGTCTTCCGCTGGCAGATTTTTCCAGGGAGTGTCGATGTCATACCCCAGCGTCACCAGAATATCCCGCAGATTCTGTCCGTGCCAGGCCGGGGGCCAGGAAGCAATAGCCCTTTCACGGATACTAAGTGAAGGATCGGGCACCATCAGTGTTTCAGTTACCTCATAGATATGGCCCAGACAATGGCAAGAAGGGCATGCCCCCTGCGGCGTGTTGGGAGAAAAATCCTCGGCATACAGCATCGGCTGTCCGGCAAGATAAGCGCCCGCCCGTGAGTACATAGACGGCAGGCGAGCTGTGTTACGCAGTCAGGTTCTGGAACTGCATAACATCAGCCATGGCTCTGCTGGCGCAAGAAGTATCGCCATCATGGCAACCCTGAGAGACTTCAAAATGGGACGCTGGCTTGCTGGCAGGCTCATGAAAGAACTGGGGCTGGTGAGTTGTCAGCAGCCTACCCACCGGTATAAACGTGGTGGTCATGAACACATCGTTATCCCGAATCACCTTGAGCGACAGTTCGCAGTGACAGAACCTACCAAGTGTGGTGTGGCGATGTGACGTATATCTGGACAGGTAAACGTTGGCCTTACCTCGCTGTTGTTCTCGATATGTTCGCAAGGAAACCGGTGAGCTGGGCAATGTCATTCTCGCCGGACAGCAAGCTGACCATCAAAGCGCTGGAAATGGCGTGGGAAGCTCGCGGTAAACCAGCCGGAGTGATGTTCCATAGTGACAGTAATAATGCCGATGTCAGTCTTTACCACCACTTAGTTTGCCGTTTAACCAGATTGGTGTGATTACTGATGCAGTGAAGACCTTCCCGCATCCTGACTCACACAGCGATCGACCTTTTGTGTCCTGCCCTGGACCCGTCGGTTGCCGGAAGCGCCTTCATGCGAGGCATCTCCTCACCGATGCGCGTGACTCAAGAAGGGCCTGACGGCTTGTCTCGTTACTGTCCTGTCCGGGTTATCTGTCTGGAGATTCAACTCTGTTTCCTCACAGGAGCTCTGTCATGGTTGATAAAGTTACCGAAGCTGCCGTTGTGGGTGGCGTGGATACACATAAAGATTTGCACGTTGCCGCTGTCGTAGATCAGAACAATAAAGTCCTTGGGACTCAGTATTTCTCCACAACACGACAAGGTTACCGGCAGATGCTGGCATGGATGACCTCGTTTGGGACATTAAAGCGAATTGGTGTTGAGTGCACAGGTACCTATGGTTCCGGTTTGCTTCGTTATTTTCAGAACGCCGGGTTAGAAGTTCTTGAGGTGACTGCTCCAGACCGGATGGAGCGACGCAAACGGGGTAAAAGTGACACAATTGATGCTGAATGTGCCGCTCATGCAGCATTCTCAGGCATCAGGACAGTTACTCCCAAAACGCGTGATGGCATGATTGAGTCCCTGCGGGTATTAAAAACTTGCCGAAAAACAGCAATATCAGCCCGCAGAGTCGCTCTCCAGATTATCCATTCAAATATTATCTCTGCCCCGGATGAATTACGTGAACAGCTCAGAAATATGACGCGCATGCAGCTCATCAGGACCCTGGGTTCCTGGAGACCTGATGCCAGTGAATACCGCAATGTAACCAACGTTTATCGCATTTCATTAAAGTCCCTTGCCCGACGCTATCTCGAGTTACATGACGAAATCGCTGATCTGGATGTCATGATTGCGGCAATTGTCGACGAGTTGGCACCTGAGCTGATTAAACGTAATGCTATCGGATACGAAAGCGCTTCACAGTTGCTGATCACTGCCGGAGACAATCCTCAACGGTTAAGATCAGAATCAGGATTTGCGGCACTGTGTGGTGTCAGCCCGGTCCCCGTTTCTTCTGGAAAAACGAACCGTTACCGACTTAATCGTGGTGGAGATCGTGCTGCAAATAGTGCACTTCACATCATCGCCATCGGACGCTTACGAACTGACGCAAAAACAAAGGAATATGTCGCCAGGCGTGTAGCCGAAGGACATACAAAAATGGAAGCGATACGCTGTCTAAAGCGATATATCTCCCGCGAAGTTTACACGTTACTGCGCAATCAAAACAGGCGGATCAACAGTATCCCGATAACAGCTTGACTCTTAGAAGGGCGTCCAGGGTAGCCTCTATACAAGCAGGCAGTTCCGGCAGTTACTGTGGAGTTGCCGGATCGGGCAGAGTATGAGCCGACGTGGAAACTGTTGGGACACTCATTCTAATATACTTTCAAATACCGGATCGGACTGACCCGTGCTGGGATTGGCTCGAATGCCTTTGTGTTGACCTGTCGTCCGATTCTGGTATTTCCCGGGCATAGCCGGGCCCAGCGTTTGTGACCTGATAGGAGCTTTGTGCTGCATCTTGAGTGTCCTGTCCTGCGATGGGGATGGTTGTGCTACTGATATCTGGGAGGTAAACCATGCAAAACAATTTTCAATCTCCTGAAAGCGTGATCCTGGGTGTCGATACACACCTTGATATTCATGTCGGTGCTGTTATCAGTCAGGCGGGTAAGCTGCTTGGTACTCGCATTATTCAAACAAATCAAATTGGCTATCAGGAGCTATTTGATTGGGCTAAATCTTTTGGAGTTCTCGAACGAGCAGGTATTGAAGGAACCGGAACTTATGGTGCTGCATTAACACGTTTTCTTATTAAAAATGGTATTTATGTTGTTGAAGTTAACCGACCAGACCGCTCAAAACGCCGCCTTGAAGGAAAGTCAGATCCACTGGATGCAGAGAATGCAGCCCGCACCGTACTTTCGGGGAGCAGCAAAGCCATACCCAAAATGCAATCCGGCGCGTGTGAAGCTCTCCGGATAATTAGCGTTGCCCGACGTAGCGCTGTAAAAGCCCGTACTCAGGCGATTAACCAGCTTCGTTCGCTGCTGGTTAGTGCACCGCAGGATGTCCGCGACAAACTCTGGAAATCGAAACCACACGAGTGCGTAGCTGCCTGTATTAACTGCGGCGTATAGCTCTGTACAGCACGCTTAGAAGCCTTGCGAAACGATGGGGGGCACTGACTGAAGAGTTGAATGAACTGGACGAATCGCTGGATAAACTGACCCGTAAATATGCCAGTAACCTTCGTAGCCAGTTTGGCGTAGGGCCACAGACGGCAGCCACACTGCTGGCAGTTGCAGGTGATAATCCCGAACGTTTAAAAAATGAAGCAGCACTGGCATCGCTTTGTGGCGTAAATCCGCTGCCAGCATCATCAGGAAAAACAGTCAGGCACAGATTAAATCGAGGTGGCTCACGTGAAGCAAACAATGCCCTGTGGGCAATAGCCCTTGTGCGTATGCGAAGTGATCCGCGGACAAGAATCTATGTCGACAGACGAACTGGTGAAGGGCTATCGACCAAAGAGATCCTGAGATGTCTAAAACGCTACATCGTCCGTGAACTCTACCCATTGATTTTATCAGATCTCACATATGCCAATCGCCCGCTCTTGACATAGGAGCGTCAACAGCCCGATGGAACGCTTCTTCCGTAGTCTGAAAAACGAGTGGGTGCCGGTGACAGGTTATATAAACTTTAGCGAAGCTGCTCATGCGATCACAGACTATATCGTCAGGTATTACAGCTCGCTAAGGTCGCATGACTATAACGGTGGATTACCCCCAAACGAATCGGAAAACCGATACTGGAAAAACTCTAAAGCGGTGGCCAGTTTTAGTTGACCATATATGGACGCCCCGGGTGATGCAAGTACTAGTTCGATGCGGTTTGCGACCATATATCCGGCGTCGTTAGTAGGTTCAATGACCTGCGCCATGATGTTATCCGAGCCCTGTTTCCTAATCACTACACCGGTATTTGATTACCCAGGTCAACTTCAGGCTGTTACAGGGACGGCAACCGTGTCAGCACATCCTTGAGATAGGCATACGGATCGTGCCCATTATTACGGGCCGACTGGATCAAACTCATGATCGCAGCAGCGCGCTTGAGCATGCGAACCCACGCCGAGCATTTGAGAAGGCAACGGGATGAACGCTGGCTGGATAGCCGTGGTTTTGTGGGTAGGCAGCCGAATCCATTTGTGGTCGAGGTTGGCATTGAGGCTGTAGCCCAAGGCGATGTTTGCGATGGAGGCACCGGGTTCAGAACACTCCTGAATGACCTGAGCCTTGAAAGATTTGCTGTAGGTACGGCGCTGAGGGCGCATGGAAAATCCGCTTGATGGGCCATGGCCTTCGGAGGCGGTGTCGGGAAGGTGTGTTGGCCGGACGGATACTGTTGAACTACGTTGTCTGGGGCAACGGAAGTGTTTCGGCCCGACTCTGGAACGCGATCCGCAGCGACGACTGGGCAATTCCGCACGTTGGCCTGAGCAGCCTCGGGGAAATCGTCGTCTGGGCGCGCCCAGACGAGTTTCCGCCAAGGAACATGCAGACGAGCAAGGGGCTGCGGGCACTCGGCTACAACGTGAGGATCGGTGTTTGATCGAGGCGCCTGTGGCACACGCAGGCTGAGGAGCTAGGCGCTGTCCATTGCCTGATCAGGCCGCCCCCCTGTGCCTTGCCTGAGCAGTTGACCTGCATCAATGGGGCGGGAGAACGCTGCACATTGACTCTTGACTCTTGAAGTTATTCATAGTAGGTCTAATATTACAAAGTATTGCAAGGATTTCCTTGGCCGGAACCGCAAAGCGACGCGATTGGAGAGGGTGAGATGAAAGCGCACCTACAGGTGATTTTCACGCTCGATGAATTGGCTGCGTACTTGAAAGTCGGCAAGCGGACGCTTTATCGGCTCGCCGCACACGGGGAAATTCCGGCTTTCAAGGTGGGCGGGACGTGGCGGCTTCGTCAAAGTGAAATCGATCAGTGCATCAATGATCAGACCCGAGCCGGAGCAAAGAAGGAGGTGATGCGCAAGCGTGAACAGCAGAAGTCATCCGAGCAGCCCGTGTCGCCTGGGCGCACTGCCCGTCGCAGCAGGCAAAGGGCTTGAGTAACTCGTTTTCCAATTTTTCTGGAGGTATGACATGGACATCGATTTCAAGAAGTTGGCTCCCTGGAACTGGTTCAAGAACGAGCAGCAAGAGCAGCAGACCGCCTCTTCCCTGCCGGTGCAGCGCAATGACCTGCCAGCGGCGAGCGGGCCAGTCAGCCCGATCCTGCAACTGCATCGGGAAATCGACCGGCTGTTCGATGACGCATTCCGGGGCTTCGGTTTTCCGGCGTTGAACATGCCGCAGTGGCCATCCGATTGGTCGGGCATGCTGAAGCCGGCCCTGGACATCCAGGAAACCGACAAGCAGTACAAGATTACCCTGGAAGTGCCCGGTGTCGAGGAGAAGGACATCCAGATAACTCTCGACAACGACGTGCTGATGGTGCGTGGCGAGAAGCGCCAGGAACAGGAGAAGAAGGAAGGTGGCTTCCACCGTGTGGAGCGCTCCTACGGCAGCTTTCAGCGTGCCTTGAACCTGCCTGACGACGCCAACCAGGATTCGATCAAGGCATCGTTCAAGAACGGGGTGCTCACGGTCACGATCGACAAGCGCGAGGTCAGCGCGCCGAAGCAGGGACGCTCGATCCCGATCAACGGCTGACGTCGCCGGCTCGTTCGTCACAAGAAAAACCCGGCACGAGACGAGGAGTCGCGGCTCGCGATGCCTCGTCGCCTCAACCTTGTCAACCTTCTCAGGAGCATCAGCATGGCCAGAAAACAATGCCAGGTCTGCGGCCAACCCGCCACCGTGCGGGTGGAAGCCAATCTCAACGGTCGTAACAGCACCATGCTGTTGTGCGACGACCATTACCGGCAATTAGTGCGCCAGCAAAAGCGCACCGTTTCGCCGCTGGAAGCCTTGTTCGGCTCGCGCAGCGGCCTGTTCGAGGACTTCCTCGGCAGTGACTTCTTCCGCATCGGCGAAAACGCGACGCCAGTTGCCGCCGATACCGATGACGTGGTCGATGCCTCGTTTGGCGAGCCCGCCACCGCAGGTTCGGGTGCGCCGCGCCGTCGCGGCAGTGGGTTGGCCAGCCGCATCAGCGAACAGTCGGAAGCCTTGCTGCAGGAGGCCGCCAAACACGCTGCCGAATTTGGCCGCTCCGAGGTGGATACCGAACATCTGCTGCTGGCGCTGGCCGACAGCGACGTGGTCAAGACCATCCTGGGTCAGTTCAAGATCAAGGTCGATGACCTCAAGCGGCAGATCGAGTCTGAGGCCAAGCGCGGGGACAAGCCCTTCGAGGGCGAGATCGGCGTGTCGCCGCGCGTGAAGGATGCGCTCAGCCGCGCCTTCGTGGCCTCCAATGAACTCGGCCATTCTTATGTCGGTCCAGAGCATTTCCTGATCGGTCTGGCCGAGGAAGGCGAAGGGCTGGCCGCCAACCTGCTGCGCCGCTACGGCCTGACGCCGCAGGCGCTGCGCCAACAGGTCAGCAAGGTGGTCGGCAAGGGCGCCGAGGATGGCCGCGCTGAGACGCCGACCAACACGCCAGAACTCGACAAGTACTCGCGCGACCTGACCAAGATGGCGCGCGACGGCAAGCTCGACCCGGTGATCGGCCGCGCGCAGGAGATCGAAACCACCATCGAGGTGCTGGCCCGGCGCAAGAAGAACAACCCGGTGCTGATCGGCGAGCCGGGTGTGGGCAAGACCGCCATCGTCGAAGGGCTGGCGCAGCGCATGGTGGCGGGTGAAGTGCCCGAGACCTTGCGCGACAAGCGCCTGGTGGAACTCAACATCAACGCCATGGTGGCCGGCGCCAAATATCGCGGCGAGTTCGAGGAGCGCGTGCAGAAGGTGCTGAAGGAGGTGACCGAGCACCAGGGCGAGCTGATTTTGTTCATCGACGAGGTGCACACCATCGTCGGTGCCGGCCAGGGCGGTGGCGAAGGCGGGCTGGACGTGGCCAACGTGTTCAAACCGATGATGGCGCGCGGTGAACTCAACCTGATCGGCGCCACGACGCTGAACGAGTACCAGAAATACATCGAGAAGGATGCCGCACTGGAGCGGCGCTTCCAGCCGGTGACGGTGCCCGAGCCGACGGTGGCCCAGGCCATCATGATTCTGCGCGGCCTGCGCGACACCTTCGAGGCGCACCACAAGGTCAGCATCTCCGAGGACGCGATCATCGCGGCGGCCGAGTTGTCCGACCGCTACATCACGGCGCGCTTCCTGCCGGACAAGGCGATCGACCTGCTCGACCAGGCGGCCGCGCGCGTGAAGCTGTCGGCCACGGCCCGGCCGGTGGCCGTGCAGGAGCTGGAGTCCGAACTGCACCAGCTACGGCGTGAACAGGATTACGTGGCCGCGCGCAAGCAGTACGACCAGGCCGCCGAGCTCGGCAAGCGCATCGAAGCCAAGGAGGCCGAGCTCAAGAAGCTCGTCGAGGACTGGGAGCGGGAGCGGGCCTCCGGCAGTGCCGAGGTCAAGGCGGAACACGTGGCGCAGATCGTCTCGCGCCTGACCGGCATCCCGGTCAACGAGTTGACGGTGGAAGAGCGCGAAAAGCTGCTGCACTTGGAACAACGGCTGCACGAGCGCCTGGTGGGACAAGACGAGGCGGTCCGTGCCGTGGCCGATGCCGTGCGGCTATCCCGCGCCGGCCTGCGCGAAGGCGGTAAACCGGTGGCTACCTTCCTGTTTCTGGGCCCGACCGGGGTGGGCAAGACCGAGCTCGCCAAGGCATTGGCCGAATCGATCTACGGCGATGAGCACGCCCTGTTGCGCATCGACATGTCGGAATATGGCGAACGCCATACCGTGGCGCGGCTGGTGGGCGCGCCTCCGGGCTATGTCGGTTACGACGAAGGCGGTCAGCTCACCGAGAAGGTGCGGCGCAAGCCCTACAGCGTGCTGCTGCTCGACGAGATCGAGAAGGCACACCCTGACGTCTACAACATCCTGCTGCAAGTGTTCGACGACGGTCGCCTCACCGACGGCAAGGGCCGGGTGGTGGATTTCACCAACACCATCATCATCGCCACGTCCAACCTGGGTTCGGACATCATCCAGCGACGGCTGAAGGCGCGTGAGGCGGCTGGCGAGGAGTACGAAAAGACCAAGGCCGAGGTCATGGACGTGCTGCGCGGCCACTTCCGGCCCGAGTTCCTCAACCGCATCGACGAGATCATCGTCTTCCATGCGCTGGGCAAGGAGGAGATCCGCCACATCGTCGGCCTGCAGCTCGATCGCGTGGCGCGCAGCGCCGCCAGCCAGGGCGTGACGCTCACTTTCGATCAGACGCTGATCGACCATTTCGCGGAAGAAGGCTACAAGCCCGAGTTCGGTGCGCGTGAACTCAAGCGCCTGATCCGCAGCGAGCTGGAAACTGCGCTGGCGCGCGAGATGCTCGGTGGCGGCATCGGCAAGGGCGATCACGCCAGCGCACGCTGGGACGACAAGGCCGAACGCGTGGTGTTCGAACGCAAAGAGCCACCGCAGACCCCGGCCGAGCCGGAGCAGCCGGATGTCGCGAAGGCGACCGAGACGCCTCACGGCGACGCTGGCAAAGACTCGAGCAAGAAGAAGTCGGCGAGCGACGCATCTTGATGGCGGGCGAGGCTGCCGTGTCCGACTCCATCAGCCTGGCATGGGCAGCCTCCCTGGCATCGATCGCGGTGGCGGTCGTCTACAAGCGTGATCCGCGGTCGGCCACGCCGTGGGGGCTGCTCATCAGCGGCGGCACTGCCCTCCCGCTCGCTGGCCATCCGTTTGCGTGACGGTGCGGCCCGTCTGTTCACCTGATCCTCTGGCAACTCGACTTTCGAGGAACACGGTCCATGGAAAAAAAGAATCAATGGAATACCGGCTACTGGATCGTTGCCCTCCTGCTGTTGCTGAGTTTGCAGAGCTACTGGCAGACGGCGAAAACCGTCGAGCCGGTGCCCTACAGCGAGTTCGAGAAGGCGCTGGACGAGGGGCGCGTGGCCGAAGTGCTGGTGTCGGATCGTACGGTGACCGGGCGCCTGAAGTCGCCGGACAGCCGGGGCAAGACGACGATCGTGGCAACGAGGGTCGAACCCGATCTTGCCGATCGCCTGTCGAAGTACGACGTACCCTATGCCCGCGTGTTGGAGAGCACCTGGCTGAGCGATGTGCTGTCGTGGATCCTGCCAGCGGTATCCTTCTTTGGCGTCTGGTTCTTCCTGTTCCGCCGCTTCGCCGAGAAGCAGGGCATGGGCGGGTTTCTCAACATCGGTAAGAGCCGCGCCAAGGTGTTCGTGGAAAAGAACACCGGTGTGACGTTCGCCGATGTGGCGGGGGGGGGATGAGGCCAAGGCGGAGCTGGTCGCGATCGTCGATTTCCTGAAGAATCCGCAGGACTATGGCCGTCTCGGGGCGCGCATTCCCAAGGGCGTGTTGCTGGTCGGCCCACCGGGCACCGGCAAGACATTGCTGGCCAAGGCTGTTGCCGGGTGGCCGAATCGACCCAGGCGCGCATCGATCAGGCTATCCGCGACATCGTGATGGGCGTGTTCGAGCGCGCCTACCGGATTCTCGACATCAACCGCGCGGTGCTGGAGCGCTGCGCGCGCGAGCTGCTGGCGCGGGAAACGCTCGACGAAAGCGATATCCGTCAATTGACTCAAGGACTTGTTCGGAACTGAAAACAGTAGTAGCTGCCATTCAGAGTAAACCGACGGCTCTGTTCAGTGCGTCATCCAATTCGTCGGCATTGTTCAAGGAGAACCGATATGTCTGCATTGACTCCGTGGGACCCCTTCCGGGAACTGGATGAATTGCAAAACCGCCTGGCGACGATGTCCGGACGAATACCCCAGCGACAGGGCGCCCGTACCGGCAACGAAGCCATGACCACGGCGGACTGGGCTCCAATGGCGGACATCAGCGAGGATGAGAACGCATTCCTCCTCAAGCTGGATCTGCCGGATGTCCCCAAGGATGCCGTGCGCGTCAGCGCGGAAAACGGTGTGCTCACCATCAGCGGCGAGCGCAAACTGGAAAAAGAGGAGCAGGGCAAGAAGTTCCACCGCATCGAACGTGCCTATGGCCGCTTTGTGCGCAGCTTTGTCTTGCCTGACAACGTTGATCCGACCAAGGTGACGGCTTCCATGAAAGACGGCGTGCTGGAAGTGCGGCTTGTCAAGGCCGAGCAAGCCAAACCGAAACAGATTGAAATCTCAGTCAACTAACTTCAATCAAGAGCCCAAGATCATGAATATCAAACAGCCACAATACACCTTCTCCGCACTTGCCCTGGCGGTTGTCGTCGGACTGAGCGGACCGGCTCTGGCCCAATCGGCGGCAGGTTCTAGCCCAGGTGCTTCAGCACCCTCTGCCGCATCCAAGGCGGCACAGCCACAGGTAGATGACAAGGCCGCCCGGGAAGCCGATAAAAAGCGTGCCGAGCTCACTCAAGACGCCATCACGGTGCTCACCAAGACCCAGGAGGCTTTGACCCTCCTTGATGCAAACAAGACCAAGGAGGCGCTTGCTGCGCTGGAACTGGCCAGCGGAAAGCTGGAACTGGTATTGGCACGCGACGCCAAACTTGCTTTGGCGCCGGTCGATGTACGCGTCATCACCCACGATATCCACGCCAACGTGGAATCGGTAAAGAAAGCGGTCAAGTTGTCTCGGGAGTTGTTGGGTGATGGCGAGGTGCAAAAGGCCCGGCCCATCGTTGCCAATCTGGCCAGCGAAATCGTAATCCAAACCGACAACCTTCCGATGGCAACGTACCCGGCAGCGATCAAGTCGGCCGCACGGCTCATCGACAGCGGCAAGATCGACAACGCCAAAGCGGAACTCGCCCGAGCACTGAACACGCTGGTGGTGACCTCGGTCGCCTTTCCTCTGCCCGTGCTACGGGCCGAAGCCGCGATGGCAAAAGCTGAAAAGCTGGCCGAGACCGACAGGCGCGATGCCAAGCAGAACGAGGAGCTCAGCACCTTGCTGTCGTCCGTGCGCACGGAGATCGAGATGGCGCAGATCCTGGGTTATGGCAAGAAGGCGGACTTCAAACCCATCTTCGATCAGGTGAAGTCCATTGAGCAAAAGTCGGCTGGTGGCAAAAGCGGCAAGGGATGGTTCGACGAGTTGAAGACGCGCATCCAAAAGCTGTTTTGAGGTGATGAAGGGGCTGACTGCTCTGTCGGTCAGTCTCGCGATGTTCGCATTCAGCCCCAATAGATTCGCCTATTTTCACTATCTCATACGAGGCATATCACCATGAATGAGCAAACACCGAATCCCAATGCGACGAACGAAGGAAAAAACGAACAGGCCGCGGTAAGCAGCCTTCCTGTCAGTCCAGAGTCCAAGCCTGAAGTCGTCACGGAGGTACAGCCTGAGGTTCAGAAAGAAACGGACTCGCAGGCGGCAGACAAACGTAAACAAGTCCTCGATGAGGCAGTCTCGGCCTTGTCGCTGACCAAATCAGCGCTGGCCGCACTTGACGGCAAGGACACTGCACGCGCATTGGCAACGCTGGCCGAAGTGACGGGAAAGCTGGAGCTGATCGTCGCGCGCGAACCCACGCTCGCCCTGGCCGGCGTTGATGTGCGCACCATCGTGCACGACTTGTTCGCCAACACGGAAACCATTGAGGCGATGACCGACGAGGCGCTGGATGCCCTCAAACATGGCGAGGTGCAACAGGCTCGCCACGTGCTGGCTTTGCTGGCCAGTGAAATCGTGATCACGGTCACCAGCATCCCTTTGGCGTCCTATCCCGCAGCCGTGAAGGCAGTCGTGCCGCTGATCGATCAGGGCAAGATCGAAGAAGCCAAAGCCGCGCTGCAGTCAGCGCTCAGCACGCTGGTCGAGGAGCGCAGCGTGCTTCCGCTGCCCGTCCTGCGTGCGAAGCTGCTCCTGAAGCGCGCCGAGCCCCTGGTAGAAGATGGTCAGCGCAGCGAAGCATCCAATGAGCGCCTGGAGACATTGTTGAACGAAGCCCGGCAGCAGTTGGAAATGGCAGAACTGCTGGGCTATGGAAAAAGGAAGGACTTTGAGCCCCTGTACGCTGAACTCAAGAAAATCAAGGAAAAGACGGGAGGGGGAGGCTGCGGAAAAGGCTGGCTCGATGAAGTCAAGGCAAAACTGTCCAGGTTGTTCTGAAACCGCTGGAGAGGGGGCGCATAGCGCCCCCTCTCTTGTCCCATGAGTGTTTGATTTTTTATTTTGTATAGATCTTTAGGAGATATTGCATGAAAACAGACACCATCGCCAATTCCAATGCGGATGACCCCACCAAAGCACTGTGTTCGCTGAGCCAAAATTGGTGGCTTTTTGTGCTGCGCGGTGTCTTGGCATTGATTTTTGCAGCCCTCGCGTTCTGGATGCCACAATCGGCTCTGTTGGCCATGACCATCATGTTCGGCGCATTTTCCTTGGTCAATGGCGCGTTCAACTTGTTTGCAGCGGTGCGCCATATCCAGAAAAAAGAGCGCTGGGGCTGGCTGCTGTTCAGCGGCATTGTCGGCATACTTACGGGCGTCGTCGTCCTGGTTGCTCCTTGGGTCGCCACGATAGTCTTGGCTTCTTTTTTATGGGCTAGCGTGGGCTTCTGGGCGATTTTCACCGGTGTGCTGGAGATATCCGCCGCCGTTCGGCTGCGTCGGGAAATCAAGGGTGAAATCTGGCTTGCCCTCAGTGGACTGCTCTCGATTATCCTTGGTGCTATCGTCTTGTGGATATTTTTTACCCGTCCGGTCGAGTCATTCGTGGCCGCAGGCTGGCTGTTGGGTTTCCATGCGGCAGTCTATGGCGTCACGCTTTTGTTCTTGAGTTGGAGTCTTCGCAAAACGCGCCTGGGGTAAGAGCGTGCCAAACCAAAATCTATGGATATGAGCATCCTCGATTCATGCCTCCATAGAAATGACATCGAAGGAGTCATACATGCAGATACAATATAGCTATCGAGCTATCGACAAAGAGTTTCATGAACCTTGGCAGAGAGCTTTGGGAAATGTGATCGAGCACGCCCTCAAGCCATTGCTCGACAAACACACTAAAGATTCAGCGCGACTTCAAATCGTCCTTGATCGCGACAAGATCAAGCGGCAATTTCTGGCCAGTGGCTATATGCACCTGCCCGGCAAAAAGATTGTCAGCGTTACTGCATCACATAACGAGCTGACGCCCCTCGCGCAGATGCTCGCACAGTCGTTGTTCCGTCAGGCCAAGAAGCATTTTGACCGACTGCATGCTCAGGATCAAATCAAGCGCAAAGCACGACGCGAGCGCTTGCGCGAGCTCAAGGTGCGGATTGCCGCAAAACCCGCATCAGCCGCCCATGAGGCCGAGGTGACCCGAATGCCTCTACTGTCGAAACTTGAGGCTGTCGCAAGGCGTGAGCTGGCTTATCTGCGGGCCGTCGGCGATTTACCGCGCGATTATCCGACGCTGCGCGACGTGGTGGATGAAGCGATTGTCCGAGCTAAGGTGGAATGGCAATCCGTGCCGGGGGAAAAAGAGGCTTACACCGGTCTTTTGAAGCATCTGTTCGCCGTCCTGGATAACGAAGTGGCAAGCAGCCGGCAATTTGGCGAATCCGTTTCTCTGGACGCGCCGGTCGAACCGGATGCCCAAGACGTGGCCGAGGCCATGGTGGAAGAGGAAATCTTCGAATTTTATCAGCACGATGACACACTCAAGCTGGCCGATATTTTCGCTGGCAGTCAGCATCCCGATGTCGCAACGATCGCGGAACAGGAGGAGCTGATTGATCGGTCGAGCGAGTTCGCTTTTGCATTTGACCTGCTGAAGGACATGCCGCGTTTGTGGCGGTGCATTTTTCTGCTTATCCGTGTGGACGGGCTGAATGCCAGCAGCGTCTCTGAAATCCTGCTGATTCCTAGTAAGGAAGATGCTGTCCGAAGGTGGCTCATGCAGGCCGAAGCATTCATCGCTGCTCATCTGGAAGAGGCCGGAGTAAGCAAAAACGGGAACGATTGGCTCCAAGGCGTTGATTGGTCGGCATTGTCTGTGACCCGAAACGAGGCAGCCTCACTGTGGTCCAAGGAGGCGAACCATGAAGAATGATCTTCACCTTGTCTGCCCGCATTGCCAGTCCATCAACCGCGTACCGACTGCGAAGCTATCGGAACATCCCAACTGTGGCCGCTGCCAGCAGCCCTTGTTCACGGGCGAGCCCATCGAGTTGACCACGGCGACGTTCTCGCGCCACGTGGAGCGCAGCGATCTGCCGCTGCTGGTCGATTTCTGGGCGCCATGGTGCGGGCCGTGCAAGATGATGGCGCCACAGTTCCAGCAAGCGGCGCACCAGCTCGAACCGAGGATCCGGCTGGCGAAGGTGAATACCGAGGCTGAGCCCCACCTGGCCACGCAGTTCGGTATCCGCAGCATCCCGACGCTTGCCCTGTTCCAGGGTGGGCGGGAGATCGCCCGTCAGGCCGGCGTGATGGGCGCGCAGGACATCGTGCGCTGGACGTCGACGCAAGTGGGACGCTGACCGATGCAGGGCTTGCTCGGCACTACACTAATCCTGCTGGCAGCTTGCAGCCTGGCGGCGATGGCGACGGCGGCGTTCAGAGTGCCCGCCTTGCTGGGGTATCTCTCTGTCGGCGTTGTACTGGGCCCCTCAGTCATCGGCGTGATCGCGCCGGGGGAGACGCTGAGCTTTCTGTCCGAGCTGGGCGTGGCGCTGCTGTTGTTCATGGTCGGACTGGAATTCTCCCTCGGAGACTTCTGGCTCGCCCGCAGGACGGTGCTGATGGCGGGCGCTCTGCAGATGATCGCCGTGGCCCCGCCGCTGATCCTGCTATTGATGTGGCTGGGGCAGCCCGGCCAGAGCGCCGCGCTGCTCGGCACTGCGGCGGCCATGTCGTCCACGGCGCTGGTCAGCCGACAACTGGCCGACCAAGGCGAGCTCACCACCCGCCACGGACGCAGTGCCATCGCCGTGCTGGTCTTTCAGGACCTGGCCAGCGTGCCCCTGCTGGCCTTGCTGGCGATCTGGGCGCGCGGCGAGTCGCCGAAGATCGAGCATGTGCTGCTCGAAGTATTCGGTGTGCTGCTGCTGTTCGCGGCAGCGGCCCTCGCCTCGCGCCGTCTGTTGCATGGCCTGCTGGGCTGGGTGGCGCGGCGGGGCCACGAGGAATCGTTCGTGCTCGTCTCCTTGTGCGTGGTGGTGGCTGCCGCCGCCGCTGCGCACGCGGTCGGCGTATCCGCCGCCCTGGGGGCCTTCCTCGCCGGGATGGTGCTGGGCGAGAGCGACTTCCGGCACCACATGGAAAGCCACCTCAGGCCGTTTCGCGATGTGTTGTCGGGCGTGTTCTTCGTGACCATCGGCCTGCAACTGGACGCAGCACAGATTCTTTCGGCACCGCTGGCGGTGCTGGCGTGGCTGGTGGTGCTGGTACCGGTCAAGATCCTGCTCAATACGCTGGCCTTGCGGGCGACGCGCCTGTCCGCCCTCGATGCCTGGCGCACGGGCATAGCGTTGGGGCACGGCGGCGAGTTCGCCCTGCTGTTGTTGGGCACGGTCTTGCAGCAGCATCTGATCCCCGCGACCGTCGTCCAACCCATGCTGGTCGCGCTGGTGCTCAGCATGGCCCTGGCACCGCTACTGATCCGCCATCACGATGTACTTGCCCGGTTCTTGAGCCGCACCGGCGGCGTCATTCAGCCACCCCAGGCTGAAGAAGTCGAGATCGCCGCGCAGACGACGCGATATCGAGACCATGTCATCGTTTGCGGCGCGGGCGAGCTTGGCCTGACAGTCAGCGAGATTCTTCGCCACGCCGGCGTGGCGCATCTGCTGCTGGAGGCGGACGCGCAGAAGGTCGAGGCCGCGCGTGCCGCCGGCGCGCCGGTGTTCCATGGCGATGCCAGTCGGCCCGATACCTTGCTGGCTGCCGGCTTGACGCATGCGCACTTGGTGGTGCTGACGTTCGCCCATGCCCAGCAAGCGCTGCGCATCGCCCAGGCGATTGCCGAGCGCCGTCCGGCGCTGACCTTGTGGGTGTCATGCAGAAGTACGACCGCGGCCGATGCATTTCGCGCCATGCCCAACGTGCGCGTGTATCAGCAATCCTTTGCCGCAGCTATTGGGCTGGCGGAACAGGTGATGTCGACGCTTGGCATGTCGACCGAGCTGATTGAAGGACACATCAGCGCAATGCGCCGCCGTCTCGACAGCAGCCGTTTTCCAGGGAGTTCATCGTCATGAAATCAACACGCCTTAACCCATTTCAGGTCTTACGTGACCAATTGGCCATCATGAGTTTTTACGAGCGCTTCGAGCAGGTCGTCGCGCTCGTGCTGTCGGCGGTGATCGCCGTCATCATCGTGGTGTCGCTGTTCCAGCTCATCTCCATCGTCTTCACGCTGCTGGTTCTAGATGCCTTCAATCCCCTGGACCACGAGGTATTCCAGAGCGTGTTCGGCATGATCATGACGCTCTTGATCGCGATGGAGTTCAAGCATTCCATCGTGCGCGTGGCGCTGCGTCGGGACAGCATCATCCAGGTCAAGACGGTGGTCCTGATCGCGCTGATCGCACTCTCCCGCAAGTTCGTGATCCTCGACTCCGACGCGAGCCCCGCAAAGATAGCCGCGCTGGCAAGCGCCACGCTGGCTCTGGGTGCGACCTACTGGCTGCTGCGCAAGCGCGGCGACCGCGCCGCCGAGACCTCTGAGCATGACCCGTCATCATCCCAGTGATCCGCGCACGGCGCTCTTGCAACACCGCTGGCTCAACCGCCTGCAGACCGGGCTGTTGGTCCTGACCATGGTCGGGATCGCAGCCGCAGCAGGGAGACTGCCGTTTGGGGAAGGCTGCCTGTGGCTAGCGCTGTTTGCCGTTGCAGGTGCGTTGCTGCTGGAACCGGTAGCCGCGTCGGCGCTGAGCTTGCGCCTGTACCGCGTACGGGCCTTGCACCCGCAAGAAGCCCACAAGATGTGGGCCCTGTTGCGCGAGCTGCCCGCCCGTGCCGGTTTGCCCGCCACGCCGGTGCCGCACTATGTGCCCAGTGCCGTCGTCAACGCCTTCGCCACCGGATCGAAGCAGGAGGCATCGATCGCCCTCACCGATGGCCTGCCTGCTGCGCAGCCTGAGCCCACGCGAGCTGGCGGGTGTGCTCGTGCACGAGGTCGCGCACATCGCTAATGAGGATCTGCGTGTCATGGGGCTGGCGGATTCCGACTGTCGCCTCACGAGCCTACTGGCCCTGATGGGACAGATCGCGATCCTGCTCAGCCTGCCCGCGCAGCTGGTTGGCGCGGCGGAGGTCTATTGGCCTGGTCTATTGTTATTGGCCGCATCGCCCCAGCTGGCCCTGCTCGCACAGCTCGGCTTGTCTCGCGTGCGTGAGTTCGACGCTGACCGCCTTGCGGCGGAACTGACTGGCGACCCGCAGGGGCTGGCGTCCGCGCTGGCGAAAATCGAGCGGGTCAGCCGCTCCTGGCGTGCCTGGCTATGGCCGGGATGGGGCAATCCCGAGCCCTCCTGCTTGCGCACGCGTCCGGCAACGCAAGAGCGCATCGCACGCCTGCTGACGTTGGCGCCTGGGCCAGCATCAGCGTTGCCACTCCGCGCGCCCCATTTTTTGCCGGAATCCGCTTTGGCGACGCGCCCACCGCGCTGGCGCCCGAGCGGGCTGTGGCGCTGATTGCCCATCAACAGGAGACGTCTCATGGCCTATCTCGACCCGTACCAACGCCCCGCGCCGGACCGCTTCGTCCGGCGCGGGCTCTTCATCACCGCCTGCATTGCCGCGCTCATGCTGCTGTGGCAATTTCTGCCCGCCATCGAGGCATGGTTCAGTCCGCGCGAGGCAGCAGAACGCACCGTGATGGCGCGTGGCGATCTGGCGGCGGACGAGAAAACCACCATCGAACTGTTCGAAAAATCGCGCGCCTCGGTGGTCTACATCACCACCGCGCAATTAGTACGCGATGTCTGGACGCGCAACGTGTTCTCCGTGCCGCGCGGCACTGGCTCGGGCTTCATCTGGGACGACGCCGGCCACGTCGTCACCAACTTCCACGTCATCCAGGGCGCGTCCGAAGCCACCGTCAAACTGGCCGACGGCCGCGACTACCAGGCCGCGCTGGTGGGGACGAGCCCCGCGCACGACATCGCCGTGCTCAAGATCGGCGTCGGTTTCAAGCGCCCGCCGGCCGTGCCGGTCGGCACCAGTGCCGACCTCAAGGTGGGTCAGAAGGTGTTCGCTATCGGCAACCCCTTCGGCCTGGACTGGACGCTCACCACTGGTATCGTCTCCGCGCTCGACCGCTCGTTGCCGGGAGAAGCGGGCGGCCCGGCCATCGATCATCTGATCCAGACCGACGCCGCCATCAACCCCGGCAATTCCGGTGGCCCGCTGCTCGATTCGGCTGGGCGGCTGATCGGAATCAATACCGCCATCTACAGTCCGTCTGGCGCCTCGGCCGGCATAGGCTTTGCGGTGCCGGTCGATACCGTCATGCGCGTGGTGCCGCAACTCATAAAGACCGGCAAGTACATCCGTCCGGCGCTGGGCATCGAGGTGGATGAGCAGCTCAACGCGCGTCTGCAGGCGCTGACCGGCAGTAAGGGCGTATTCGTATTGCGCGTGACGCCGGGCTCGGCGGCGCACAGGGCCGGGCTCGTCGGCGTCGAGGTCACCGCAGGCGGCATCGTGCCCGGCGATCGCGTTATCAGCATCGACGGTATCGCCGTCGACGACGTCACCACATTACAGGCCCGGCTAGACGACAAGAACGTTGGAGATGTTGTGGTCTTGTTAGTGGAGCGGGCCGGCAAGACTCGCGAGATGCTTGTGGAACTACAACCGGGAGTTTGATGGAAAGTGGGTCATGGATCTGCACAGCGAAGCAGCCAAGCGACTTCAGCCTTGCGCCGAACTACGAGCCCTAGCTAGGGATGGTCTGAAGTAGCCCTGTATTTCCGGCTGACTTCAGCCACTGCTGATTTTGAAAGCGGTGAACCGATCAAAAACGATCGGATCACCCGCTCATTTCGGTGCTTTCAGCCGTCGCGAGCACCTTGCGACGGCCATTTTCCGCATTACAGGCGCACCTCTCCTGCGCTTGCCAGCAAATGTCGGCGGGCCATCCATAGGTTCGACAGGGCAAACAGCGTCACCAGTTGTGCAGTGTTCCTCACCAGCCCTCGGAAACGTACCTTGGTGTAGCCGAACTGCCGCTTGATCACGCGAAACGGGGGCTCTACCTTCGCTCGCACTTGCGCCTTGGCCTTCTCGATCTTGCGCTTGGCTTTGTACAGGGCGCTGCGTTTATCGAGCATCTTGTAGGTGCTGCGGCGTGCTGCGACCTGCCAGATCACTTCTCGGTCGGCATGCTCGGAGCGCTTTTCGACGCCTGTGTAGCCGTCATCGGCGCAGACGACGTTCTCGTCGCCGTGCAGCAGTTTGTCGACCTGGGTGACATCCGCCACGGTGGCTGCCGTGCCCACCACGCTGTGTACCAGCCCCGATTCATCATCAACGCCGATGTGCGCCTTCATGCCAAAGTAATACTGGTTCCCCTTCTTGGTCTGGTGCATTTCCGGGTCGCGCTTGCCGTCCTGGTTCTTGGTTGAACTGGGCGCGTGGATCAGCGTGGCATCGGCGATAGTGCCCTGGCGCAGCGACAGACCGCGATCCCCCAGGTAGCCATTGATCACACAGAGGATGCCGGCTGCCAGCTCATGTTTCTCCAGCAGACGACGGAAGTTGAGGATGGTAGTTTCGTCAGGAATACGCTCCAGGCTCAGCCCGGCGAACTGACGTAGGATGGTCGTCTCGTACAGCGCTTCTTCCATGGCCGGATCGCTGTAGCCGAACCAGTTCTGCATCAGATGGATACGCAGCATCGCCATCAAGGGATACGCCGGGCGACCACCTTCGCCTTTCGGATAATGCGGTTCGATCAGGGCAATCAGCCCTTTTCACGGCACCACCTGATCCATCTCGATCAGGAACAGTTCCTTGCGGGTCTGCTTGCCCTTGCCGGCATACTCGGCGTCGGCGAAGGTCATCTGCTTCATGGAAGAACTCGGGTGGCGGGATCAGCGTATTTTGGACTGCCCCCACGCCCGTAGACAAATTCTGTCCTCACGATGAGGCCTGTTCGAAGGCCTCCGGACTGGCGCCGCCGAGGTGACTGTGGCGACGGGCCCGGTTGTAGAACACTTCAATGTAATTGAAGATATCCGGCCGGGCCAGATCCCGAGTTTTGTATATTCTCTTCCTGATGCGTTCTTTTTTCAGTGAACTGAAGAACGATTCGGCCACCGCATTATCATGGCAGTTGCCACGCCGGCTCATGCTCGGTGCAAGGTTATTGGCCCGGCAGCAGCTCTGCCAGTCGTTACTGCCGTACTGACTACCTTGATCGCGATGTACGATGACCTCGCCGTCTGGGTTTCGGCGCCAGACCGCCATCATCAGCGCGTCGAGCGCCAGTTCGCGTGAGAGAGTGGGGTTCATCGACCAGCCGACCACATTACGGGCGAAGAGATCGATAACCACCGCCAGACACAGCCAGCCCTGCCAGGTGCGGATATAAGTAATATCGGTGATTGGCCCGGACAACGGTAAACTGCCGCTGCACACGATTAGGCGCAACCACTAAAGGTCGGCCAGCGATACGACGCGGAGCTTTATAGCCGCGCACGGCTTTAATCCGGTTCAATTGCATAATACGGCCCACCCGGTTTTTACCGCAGATTTCCCCGATTTCGTTCAGGTCGCCATGAACCCGGCGGTAACCGTATACGCCTCCGCTCAGTGAATAGGAGTCACGGATAAGCGTCAGCAGACGCTGGCTATCTTTATCACGCGCCGAGGCAGGGTCATGCAGCCACGCATAGAACCCGGCCCGGGCGACATTCAGTACCCGACACATCGTCATCACACCCCATACAGTTCGGTGCTCATTGATAAAGCGGTACTTCAGTCGGGCTCCCTTGCAAAGTACCGCGCGCCCTTTTTCAGGATATACCGTTCTTCTTCGGTGCATTTTAGTTGCGCCCGGAGTTTGGTAATGCTGCCAACTTACTGATTTAGTGTATGATGGTGATTTTAAGGTGCTTGCGTGGCTTCCATTTCCATCAGATGTCCTTCCTGCTCCGCTACTGAAGGCGTGGTGCGTAACGGCAAAAGCACTGCCGGACATCAGCGCTATCTCTGCTCTCATTGCCGTAAAACATGGCAACTACAGTTCACTTACACCGCCTCTCAGCCCGGTACGCACCAGAAAATCATTGATATGGCCATGAATGGCGTCGGATGTCGCGCCAGTGCACGCATTATGGGCGTTGGCCTCAACACGGTTTTACGTCACTTAAAAAACTCAGGCCGCAGTCGGTAACCTCGCGCATACAACCGGGCAGTGATGTGATTGTCTGCGCTGAAATGGACGAACAGTGGGGCTACGTCGGTGCTAAATCACGTCAGCGCTGGCTGTTTTACGCGTATGACAGGATACGGAGGACGGTTGTGGCGCACGTCTTCGGTGAACGCACTCTGGCCACACTGGAGCGTCTTCTGAGCCTGCTGTCGGCCTTTGAGGTCGTGGTATGGATGACGGATGGCTGGCCGCTGTATGAATCCCGCCTGAAGGGAAAGCTGCACGTTATCAGCAAGCGTTACACTCAGCGCATTGAGCGACATAACCTGAATCTGAGACAACATCTGGCAAGGCTGGGACGGAAGTCACTGTCGTTCTCAAAATCGGTGGAGCTGCATGGCAAGGTCATCGGGCATTATCTGAACATAAAACACTGTCAGTAAGTTGGAGTCATTACCCGATGCACGGTGATGCTGCCAACTTACTGATTTAGTGTATGATGGTGTTTTTGAGGTGCTCCAGTGGCTTCTGTTTCTATCAGCTGTCCCTCCTGTTCAGCTACTGACGGGGTGGTGCGTAACGGCAAAAGCACTGCCGGACATCAGCGCTATCTCTGCTCTCACTGCCGTAAAACATGGCAACTGCAGTTCACTTACACCGCTTCTCAACCCGGTACGCACCAGAAAATCATTGATATGGCCATGAATGGTGTTGGATGCCGGGCAACCGCCCGCATTATGGGCGTTGGCCTCAACACGATTTTACGTCACTTAAAAAACTCAGGCCGCAGTCGGTAACCTCGCGCATACAGCCGGGCAGTGACGTCATCGTCTGCGCGGAAATGGACGAACAGTGGGGCTATGTCGGGGCTAAATCGCGCCAGCGCTGGCTGTTTTACGCGTATGACAGGCTCCGGAAGACGGTTTGCGCACGTATTCGGTGAACGCACTATGGCGACGCTGGGGCGTCTTATGAGCCTGCTGTCACCCTTTGACGTGGTGATATGGATGACGGATGGCTGGCCGCTGTATGAATCCCGCCTGAAGGGAAAGCTGCACGTAATCAGCAAGCGATATACGCAGCGAATTGAGCGGCATAACCTGAATCTGAGGCAGCACCTGGCACGGCTGGGACGGAAGTCGCTGTCGCTCTCAAAATCGGTGGAGCTGCATGACAAAGTCATCGGGCATTATCTGAACATAAAACACTATCAATAAGTTGGAGTCATTACCCTTTTTTCAACTTCTGATGGATGCGAGTGATTGAACTCATACATTAATGTTTTCCCACGAAGTCTTTTTTCAGGTAAGCCTTCGCACATATCGGTAAATAGCTTGCCTGCTTTTATTTTTTCTGTCATCGACATGTTCATTTTTAACATTCCGTCCTGATAAGTTGGTCGGATAAGGCGCTCGCGCCGTATCCGACATTAATTTCTTAAGCGACTTCATTCACCTGGCGACGCAGCAGGGAAAGTGGGCCGGGGCCGCTAAGCGTGAACACGGAAATTAAGGTGAAGCCCAGCGCCACCAGACCCAGCACCAGGTAAGCGCCCTGGAAACCGATGCTTTCATACATATTGCCCGCCAGAATAGACATAAAAATCATCGCCAGTTGCTTAAAGAAGCAGAAACAGACCAGATAAATCGTCGCTGAAAAACGCACTTCAAACTGGCTGGTAATATATTTAAAGCTGCCCACCAGCAGGAACGGTACTTCAAACATATGCAGCGTTTTCAGAATAACCACTTCCAGTGCTGAGGTAGCGAACGATGAGCCAATAATACGTACTGACATAATAGTGCCAGCCAGCAGCAGGGCGTTTTTCCCACCGATGCGATTAATGATCAGTGGCGCAAAAAACATAATCGAGGCGTTAAGTAATTCGCCCATTGTCGTTACGTAGCCAAATACCCGCGTACCCTGTTCACCGGTAGCAAAGAACGAAGTAAAGAAATTAGCAAACTGTTGGTCAAAAACATCGTAGGTGCAGGAAACGCCAATAACATACAGTGACAAAAACCACAGTTTTGGCTGTCTGAACAGTTCCAGCGCCAGCTTAAGGCTAAATGCCGAATGGTTGGCACCTACCGCATTGGCAACCGTGGCAGAAGAGGGCGCATCCGTTTTGGCGAAAAAGAGTAAAACGGCGAGGAGGAGTGCACAGCCAGAACCCAGCCAGAAAACAAACTGATTATTGATGGTGAACATGATGCCGACAATCGAGGCACACAGCGCCCAGCCAACACAGCCAAACATCCGCGCGCGACCAAATTCGAAATTACTGCGACGGCTGACTTTCTCGATAAATGCCTCTACTGCTGGCGCACCGGCGTTAAAACAAAAGCCTAGATAAATACCACCAACAATCGATCCTACTAAAATGTTGTATTGTAACAGTGGCCCGAAGATAAAAATAAAGAACGGCGCAAACATCACTAACATGCCGGTAATAATCCACAGCAGGTATTTGCGCAGCCCGAGTTTGTCAGAAAGCAGACCAAACAGCGGTTGGAATAATAGCGAGAACAGAGAAATAGCGGCAAAAATAATACCCGTATCACTTTTGCTGATATGGTTGATGTCATGTAGCCAAATCGGGAAAAACGGGAAGTAGGCTCCCATGATAAAAAAGTAAAAGAAAAAGAATAAACCGAACATCCAAAAGTTTGTGTTTTTTAAATAGTACATAATGGATTTCCTTACGCGAAATACGGGCAGACATGGCCTGCCCGGTTATTATTATTTTTGACACCAGAGCAACTGGTAATGGTAGCTACCGGCGCTAAGCTGGAATTCCGCCGACACTGACGGGCTCCAGGAGTCGTCGCCACCAATCCCCATATGGAAACCGTCGATATTCAGCCATGTGCCTTCTTCCGCGTGCAGCAGATGGCGATGGCTGGTTTCCATCAGTTGCTGTTGACTGTAGCGGCTGATGTTGAACTGGAAGTCGCCGCGCCACTGGTGTGGGCCATAATTCAATTCGCGCGTCCCGCAGCGCAGACCGTTTTCGCTCGGGAAGACGTACGGGGTATACATGTCTGACAATGGCAGATCCCAGCGGTCAAAACAGGCCGCAGTAAGGCGGTCGGGATAGTTTTCTTGCGGCCCTAATCCGAGCCAGTTTACCCGCTCTGCTACCTGCGCCAGCTGGCAGGTCAGGCCAATCCGCGCCGGATGTGGCGTATTGCTCGCCACTTCAACATCAACGGTAATCGCCATTTGACCACTTCCATCAATCCGGTAGGTTTTCCGGCTGATAAATAAGGTTTTCCCCTGATGCTGCCACGCGTGGACCGTGGTAATCAGCACCGCGTCGGCAAGCGTATCTGCCGTGCACTGCAACAACGCTGCTTCGGCCTGGTAATGGCCCGCCGCCTTCCAGCGTTCGACCCAGGCGTTAGGGTCAATGCGGGTCGCTTCACTTACGCCGTCGTTATCCAGCGGTGCGCGGGTGAACTGATCGCGCAGCGGCGTCAGCAGTTGTTTTTTATCGCCAATCCACATCTGTGAAAGAAAGCCTGACTGGCGGTTAAATTGCCAACGCTTATTATCCAGCTCGATGCAAAAATCCGTTTCGCTGGTGGTCAGTTGCGGGATGGCGTGGGGCGCGGAGGGGAGTGTCACGCTGAGGTTTTCCGCCAGACGCCACTGCTGCCAGGCGCTGATGTGTCCGGCTGCTGACCATGTGGTCGCGTTCGGTTGCACTACGTGAACCGTTAGCCAGAGTTGTCCGGCGCTCTTCGGCTGCGGTAGTCCAGGCAGTTCAATCAACTGTTTACCTTGTGGAGCGACATCCAGAGGCACTTCACCGCTTGCCAGCGGCTTGCCATCCAGCGCCACCATCCAGTGCAGGAGCTCGTTATCGCTATGACGGAACAGGTATTCGCTGGTCACTTCGATGGTTCGCCCGGATAAACTGAACTGGAAAAACTGCTGCTGGTGTTTTGCTTCCGTCAGCGCCGGATGCGGCGTGCGGTCGGCAAAGACCAGCCCGTTCATGCAGAACTGGCGATCATTCGGCGTATCGCCAAAATCACCGCCGTAAGCCGACCACGGATTGCCATTTTCATCATATTTAATCAGCGACTGATCCACCCAGTCCCAGACGAAGCCGCCCTGTAAACGGGGGTACTGACGAAACGCCTGCCAGTATTTAGCGAAGCCGCCAAGACTGTTACCCATCGCGTGGGCGTATTCGCAAAGGATCAGCGGGCGCGTCTCTCCAGGCAACGAAAGCCATTTTTTGATGGACCATTTCGGCACAGCCGGGAAGGGCTGGTCTTCATCCACGCGCGCGTACATCGGGCAAATAATATCGGTTGCGAAGGTGTCGGCTCCGCCGCCTTCATACTGTACCGGGCGGGAAGGATCGACAGATTTGATCCAGCGATAGAGTGCGTCGTGATTAGCGCCGTGGCCTGATTCATTCCCCAGCGACCAGATGATCACACTCGGGTGATTACGATCGCGCTGCACCATTCGCGTTACGCGTTCGCTCATCGCGGGTAGCCAGCGCGGATCATCGGTCAGACGATTCATTGGCACCATGCCGTGGGTTTCAATGTTGGCTTCATCCACCACATACAGGCCGTAGTGGTCGCACAGCGTGTACCACAGCGGATGGTTCGGATAATGCGAACAGCGCACGGCGTTAAAGTTGTTCTGCTTCATCAGCAGGATATCCTGCACCATCGTCTGCTCATCCATGACCTGACCATGCAGAGGATGATGCTCGTGACGGTTAACGCCGCGAATCAGCAACGGCTTGCCGTTCAGCAGCAGCAGACCATTTTCAATCCGCACCTCGCGGAAACCGACATCGCAGGCTTCTGCTTCAATCAGCGTGCCGTCGGCGGTGTGCAGTTCAACCACCGCACGATAGAGATTCGGGATTTCGGCGCTCCACAGTTTCGGGTTTTCGACGTTCAGACGTAGGGTGACGTGATCGGCATAACCACCACGCTCATCGATAATTTCACCGCCGAAAGGCGCGGTGCCGCTGGCGACCTGCGTTTCACCCTGCCACAAAGAAACCGTCACCCGCAGCTCATCGCGCAGCTCGCCGTACATCTGAACGTCTGCCTCCAGTACAGCGCGGCTGAAATCATCATTAAAGTGAGTGGCTACATGGAAATCGCTGATTTGCGTGCTCGGTTTATGCAGCAACGAGACGTCACGGAAAATGCCGCTCATCCGCCACATATCCTGATCTTCCAGATAACTGCCGTCACTCCAGCGCAGCACCATCACCGCGAGGCGGTTTTCTCCGGCGCGTAAAAATGTGCTCAGGTCAAATTCAGACGGCAAACGGCTGTCCTGGCCGTAACCGACCCAGCGCCCGTTGCACCACAGATGAAACGCCGAGTTAACGCCATCAAAAATAATTCGCGTCTGGCCTTCCTGTAGCCAGCTTTCATCAACATTAAATATGAGCGAGTAACAACCAGTCGGATTCTCCGTGGGAACAAATGGCGGATTGACCGTAATGGGATAGGTCACGTTGGTGTAGATGGGCGCGTCGTAACCGTGCATCTGCCAGTTTGAGGGGACGACGACAGTATCGGCGACAGGAAGATCGCACTCCAGCCAGCTTTCCGGAACCGCTTCTGGTGCCGGAAACCAGACAAATTGCCACTCACCATTCAGGCTGCGCAACTGTTGGGAAGGGAGATTGGTGCGGGCCTCTTCGCTATTACGCCAGCTGGCGAAAGGGGGATGTGCCGCAAGGCGATTAAGTTGGGTAACGCCAGGGTTTTCCCAGTCACGACGTTGTAATACGACGGCCAGTGAATCCGTAATCATTGTCATAGTTGTATCCTGTGTGAATTGTTATCCGCTCACATTTTCGCATAACATACGAGCCGGACACATAGAGTGTAAAGCCTGGGGTGCCTAATGAGTGAGCTGACTCACATTAATTGCGTTGCGCTCACTGCCCGCTTTCAAGTCGGGAAACTTGTCGTGCCAGCTGCATTAAGGAATCTGCCAACGTGCGGGGAGAGGTGGTTTGCGTATTGGGCGGTAGGGTGGTTTTTCTTTTCACCAGTGAGACGGGCAACAGCTGATTGCTCTTCACCGCCTGGCCCTGAGAGAGTTTCAGCAAGCGGTCCACGCTAGTTTTCCCCAGCAGGCGAAAATCCTGTTTGATGGTGGTTAACGGCGGGATATAACACGAGCTGTCTTCGGTATCGTCGTATCCCACTACCGAGATATCCGCACCAACGCGCAGCCCGGACTCGGTAATAGCGCGCATTGCGCCCAGCGCCATCTGATCGTTGGCAACCAGCATCGCAGTGGGAACGATGCCCTCATTCAGCATTTGCATAGTTTGTTGAAAACCGGACATGGCACTCCAGTCGCCTTCCCGTTCCGCTATCGGATGAATTTGATTGCGTGTGAGATATTTATGCCAGTCCGCCAGACGCAGACGCGCCGAGACAGAACTTAATGGACCGGCTAACAACGCGATTTGCTGGTGACCCAATGCGATCAGATGCTCCACGCCCAGTCGCGTACCGTCTTCATGGGAAAAAATAATACTGTTGATGGGAGTCTGGTCAGAGACATCAAGAAATAGGGCCGGAACATTAGCGCAGGCAGCTTCCACAGCAATGGCATCCTCGTCATCCAGCGGATAGTTAATGATCAGACCACTGACGCGTTGCGCGAGAAGGTTATGTACCGCCGCTTTACAGGCTTCGACGCTGCTTCGTTCTACCATCGACACCACCACGCTGGCACCCAGTTGATCGGCGCGAGATTTAATCGCCGCGACAATTTGCGACGGCGCGTGCAGGGCCAGACTGGAGGTAGCAACGCCAATCAGCAACGACTGTTTGCCCGCCAGTTGTTGTGCCACGCGGTTGGGAATGTAGTTCAGCTGCGCCATCGCCGCTTCCACCTTTTCCCGCGTTTTCGCAGAGACGTGGCTGGCCTGGTTCATCACGCGGGAAACGGTCTGATAAGAGACACCGGCATACTCTGCGACATCGTATAGCGTTACTGGTTTCACATTTACCACCCTGAATTGACTCTCTTCGGGTGCTATCATGCCATACCACGAAATGTTTTGCGCCATTCGGAGGGGGCACGCCGAAGTGAGATTCAAAATGCCGACGTCAGTTCACAGGTGGGTAATGATACCAACGTGTTGATTTCGTATTTTCACTGACACCAGGATCATCCTGATGTTACAAGGATTGAATGACTACAGATTAAAATAGTCATCAACAGGTTGACAGCATTACCCAGAATATCGCAGCCTGGCTTAAGTCATCCATTTAATTATTAATCAAGGGATTGTCAATGAAAAATATCATGACGTTATTCCTCTCTATAATCCTGCCTTTTTCAGTCTGTGCTCAAACCGTGACGGCAACAGGCGATACACTGGAGCAGACGGAAGAAAAAATTCGCCAGCAGGCTGACAAGCAGGGTGACAGGTATTATAATATTACCGAAGCCCGCATGGGAAATAAAGTACATATCACAGCAGAAATCCTGCCGAAATAAATAGTTCGGGGTAATACTGCCCCCTGATTTTACAGGTATGGATATTGACGCGGTCAAAGATATTAATATCAATATTACATGCTGAAGGTTTTTATTTTTGATTCATTAATAACTTTATAAACTATCATGGGTGGGGAACTGCGAGTTACCCGTACATGTCGGGTAAAACTCACCCATCATCATGTACAGCAACTCCAGACTCCCCACTGGCAGCAGTACTTGCGGATATCTTGTCAAGAAAAATGCGAATGACTCACACACCCGGAATAAAGAAACGATATTTTTTGCATGTCAAAACAATTATCAGATTAAAAATAAATCCAACAAGTAAAAAAGAGACAATCAATCCTTTCAGAAACGGAAAGTCAATAAATGAAACAGTAAGACTTGCTGGCGCATCAAGCATTAAAGCTATTCGAACATGTAAATTTACTGATTGATAATTTAAAGAAGCCACAGCCCTGCATGAGCTGTGGCTGTACATCCTGAAAATTCAGTAGCGATACAATCTATTCTTTTTCCTTACGAAAATAAACTTGTTTAATATAACGCCCCCGACCATCTCCATGGCCCAGGTCCATTGAAACTAATGCCTCGGATTCATCGCGACTCATTCCATTTTTAATATGGTGATTTACAGCATCGCGGGAGTAAGCGTAACGTAAACTGTGCGGCGCATTTTTACCATTCATTCCGGCCTCTCTTACAATATTACGGTAGCGATCAATAGCGGTATGCAGAGAGGGTTTATCAATCAGTTTTCCGTTATGTTCACTGACATAACTAATTGCCTTGTCAAGAATTGATAAAAGTTTTTCGCGATTAAAAACTGTCGTTTCCCTTGGACGTCCGCCTTTAGTCCCGAAAACAACACGGACACGCTCATGATTATTAATCAGTGCCTGCCTCCATGTCTTTAAAGACTTTGCAGACTGAACGGTTTCTTCTGTTCTCAATCCAAGATATCGGGAAAGTTGCACAGCAAGAGCAACGCCCTCGTCTTTTCTTTGGGCAAAACTGACCACAGCATTAAGTTTTTCGTCTGTAATGGGAAGTTTAGTTCCATCCCGGTTAGCACCAGAAATCCCGAGCGCCTGATTACTCAGGTTAATGTGACTGGGATCGGCCAGTTTATTTCTTCCTGCTGATAATAAAACAGAACGGATAGCAGACATCTCATTCTGTAACGTCCTGAGAGATAAACTATCTGCCTTCCTGCTCTCAATATACTTTTCAATATGGGAAGTTTTGATATGTTTTACGTCCCTGATCTGAATATTCAGTTCAGACAGTCGTTCAGAAAAACGTTCTGCGATTCTTGAACGGTCAGCCACCGTTTTATAACTTCCCCGCCCCTGACGGGCAAGCGTGACGAGTTGTTTGCACAGCTGTTTACTGAATCTGGACATTTCACTCTCTCCAAAGGCATACACGTCCCTCTGCTTGTAAAGAAGCAGACGGATCTGTAGACCAGCAATTCATTCCCCGACGACACGGTTGCTGTTGCGCTTCCTGCGTCTCGACTGGTATCTGTGCATCGGGGCGGCGAATTGTTGAGTTCTTGCGAGGCACCCCAGATCTCTGATCTGTTTGCTGCTTATGCAGAGCTGACTTACGTCAAGCTGCCTCCAACACTACTGCTCGTAGTGTCGCCATCGATACCGAGTCGATTTCCTCCTTACTGATAGTTGAACGTTCAGACGGCCTCCCGTCGTGCTTACGTTGATGTGAAAGTGATTTTAAAACCGCACTGACACGGGCTACATGTTGGTCAGATGGTAGTAAAACGTTGAAAACCACGTCTTACGTGGGTTGAGACGTTATGCGCTGCGCGCGTCACTTGGTAGTGTCTTCGCCACTTCACAAGTGACGCCACGCAGCTTCGTGCTCCTAATGCAACTCCGTAAGCGGCCAAATGTACCAAATGGCCTTATACGTCGGCGCAAAAGTCGTACGAAACTCAGGGCGTATCACTGCAAATGAGAAGACGTTGAACTGATGCCGTTCACAGAACGGAAGTGAATTGAAACTGGCAGCTTTGCTACACAGTAAACCTTCATCGCCGCGTCATAGTGCGCTTTCATAGACGATATCTGCTTTCAAAGGTGAGCAGATTTGCCACATTTTTCATGTACTCCCTTCTAGGCTTAGAGAGTTTTATTGTGCAGTCACCCGAAGGCGCTCCTCACAGACTGCCGGAACATTGGTGGTCGCAGCTTAAGTGCGACTGTAGCCACCCGAAGGCGCTCATCACAGGCTACAAGAGCATTGGTGGTCGCCAGTGCGACAGTACAACAATTTAATAGTACCAACAGGGAAATACGACGTCAAATGGATGTAGACATCGTTTTTTTTGGTGATTAATATGTAGTTTTCTCCGATGAAAATGGTTGATATGCATATTTTCAACCAACGCTTTCTAATTCTTACTTTCGGATTATCTAACTTTTTATTCTTTTATTTATTATTAACCTCTATTGATCTAAATATATTCTTAATGACCAAGCTTAATTTCTCAATATTACATTTGCAGATAATTAAGCCTCTAATAATGCTTGTGTTTTTTATCCATAACCCACTTATTAAATAACACCTCACCTTACCAAGGATTAACTTGGGGAAAACCTAACAAGCAGTCATTTGTTTTTCTTGCGCTCATAATTATTGCTTACGCTGCTTCATACTACCTTACGCCGAAAGAACCCTTCGATACAGATTTTACTAAAGGTTTGTCACACGAAATGGCAGCTGTAAAAATTGCAGCCACTATTATTATTTTCCCACTTCTGGAGGAACTGGTTTTCAGAGGAATTATCCTGAGTTCTTTCTTAAACGCTTTTGGTGAAAAGGCGGGCTATATTATCGGCGGATTGACTGTTTCTTTTTTGTTTGCAGTTACACACAAACAATATTCATTCCCCACCAAAATCCAAATGTTTGCACTTTCATTAATTTTCTGTGGAGCAAGATATCAAAGTAGAGGGCTTCTTTTACCAATTCTACTGCATGCTTTTTGTATCGCGCTTGGTCTCTACATCGAATTAAAATAGCAGAATCAAAAAATGGTAGTTATCATTAACACATAATGGTAACTACCTTTTCCCGATTGTCTGACTGCTTCGTGCCAACAGCGGGCGTCATCTACAGAAGTGGCTCGACACAGGTTTCGCGGAAAATACTGAGGATCTGTTCTTCGGATGAACATTTCTGCATGGGGGTGCTCTCAGGTCACTGATAAAGCATTACTAATGCGATATGTTGATGAACAGGGGCACGTCAAACTGATTATTTTAAGTTTTATCAAATTAACCACATTTTATACCATCAATCATCAATTTTATGCTTTCTTAAATCTAAAAGTTGCTTTAACTCAACACTATAGCGTTTTTTATTAATTTAACTTATGCATCCATTGAAGATGATGAATTAAGCACCACTTTAGACTTTGATGAACTGTTTTTTTATTTCCTCTGGAGGTAATCACTTGAACGCAGAAGCCCCCCCCAAGAAAAAAGGTGGAAGATTTAACACCAAATCCGAAGTAAAACAGATGGTATGGGTAAGGATGGCAGGACACTGCGAGCTTTGTGGAACAGACCTGACGCATGATTTTCGCGTGGGCACATCCATGCAGTGGGGTGAGGTCGCACATATACTTCCGGCTAGCCCCAAAGGACCCAGAGGGCGAGAAGAGCATAGTGATGAACAGGCTCAAAATCTTACTAATGACTTCTCAAATCTGATGCTGTTGTGCCCAAATTGTCACGAAAAAATAGATCGCGATGATGACGGTTATCCTGAAGATGATTTGAGTGGCCTGCATGAAAGCTGTCTTGCTCGTATACGCCTTGCAGCCTCTCAGCCTGCTGAAGGACGGGCTATACCGCTAATTGTTCAGAGTCAGCATTTTGCATCTACCAATAATATCCCGGCAGGGGAATTGCTGACAGCGATGTCTTCCGAGGGACTGACTGCGTTTGGTCACACAATTAACATCACTTTCAGAGAGCCTGGCCCCCGCGGAAGGGATGACTTGTACTGGCAATTAATTAAGGACGATATCGAGCAGAAGATTTCAGGGGAATTAGCCAAACGCGGAGGCAGCTTCGGCGATATGCCTGCTTTAGCCCTCGTGGGTCTCGCAGACATCCCTGCATTGATTATGCTCGGACAAGCCATCGGAGACCGCTCTAACCGGTATTTATTTTCCAGAAGTCGCACACATGGTCTTCGCTGGCCATCTAAATCCGCTTCTCCTCCTGATTATATATTCTCTCCAGCACCTCAAGGTAATGGGCCACTGGCCTTAGTCCTTTCGATATCGGCGACTATTCCTGAACGGGATATTGAAGCAGTGCTGCCGGGCGTGCGAATCGCGTCGTTCACTATTCCAGAGCCCTCATATGCGATGGTTTCAAACCGGAATGTTATCAACACATTCCGGGATGAACTTCAAAAGCATTTGAGTCAACTTGAAGCAGAATCGGAGCAACCTATCAGCGTCTTTGCTGCGATCCCTGCAGCGCTTGCAATTGAATTTGGTGCTTTGCTGACGACGCAGCATCAGCACCCTTATGTAATTTTTGATAGAGAGAGTAATTCAAACCAGTTCCGGTCAATGCTGACTATCGGCCACCCTCAGGAGTCACAGAAATGAATAATGAACAGACTAAACACAGCAGCTGGGAATTTTTCCTTCTTCGAGCAGCAAGAGCGATTTCTCTGACCGGTCCGCAGTATGAAAAAATTAATGGCCGCTACGCACAACTGCAGACAATCCTCTCAGCTTCCGATGATCCTATTCTGCAGGATGCACATATTTTTCCGCAGGGATCTATGCGCCTTAAAACTACCATCAACCCCGTGTCTGATGCGCCGGCAGACCTGGGCACAATTGATGCAGATGCAATTGTCTGGCTCCCGAATTCCAGAGGAGTATCAGCGGACACTGTGCTTGAAACGATAGAAAAACGGTTTCAGGAAGGCAGTCGCGTTCATGAGGACATAAAGCCTCTGCGAAGAGGGGTACGTGTTGTTTATGCAGATCAGAACCCAGGTTTTCATATTGACGTGACCCCAGCACGACCCCGCAGCTGGAATGATGAAACTCACGGCCATGGCATGCTTGAAGTACCAGATAGAGAAACTGGGTGGAAAGCGAGCAGCCCTATCCCCTATGCAGACTGGCTCCATGATGCTTCGGAGAGTCAAATCATGCTTGAAAATTATGTTGCTCTCAATAAAAGTCGGGCTGTTGCAGATTCCGCGACCATAGCCCCACTACCCGAATATGAAGAATATCAGACTGAGGATCCACTTAGAGCCAGTATCAAGCTTCTGAAACGTCATCGCGATGAATGGGCTATTCGCACTAAAAATGAAAGATCGCGCCCAATTTCAGCTGTCATCACAACGCTCGCCGCTCACGCCTGGCTGAATGTAGCAATGCAATCGCGGCAAAGGCCATTTACGCCACTTGAAGCCATTCTTGAGATCGTCAGAACTATGCCAAACTTCATTCGAAGCAATGGACAGGAATACATGGTCTGTAATCCAGAGGATAGCGGCGAAAACTTTGCAGAAAAATGGAATCGCCCAGGAGAAGGCTCTGCTTACCAAAGGGCGTTCTATGAATGGCATGAAAGTGCCTGCAAGGCATTCAGCCTTGGACTTGAAAGCTATTCATCCGTGGAATCATTTGCCAAGGCAGTAAACGAAAGCTTCGGAATCGGGCGTTCATTTGTAGATGAAGTAAATACTAGTATCCCCGCTAACTGGACAATGCCGGGTCGGCCTTCAGGTATGAACCGAAACTCTGTTTCAATGGGAGCGCTGTTTGGAGGTGTGGCTGGCAGCGATCAATCTCAGGCTGATACGAAACCGGTAGGTCGACTTGGTTAATATTCCAGATGATGCGGTTGCACAGGGAATTGCCACACTTGAGGCACTCCTAAACACAGGTAATGCCGCAGGTCTACTGCAGCACACCAAAGCGCGCTCAGATGAAACCGTAGCATACCGTTTCCCGCTTCCAACAGATTATCTGGGCATAGAAAGGACATTGCACATAGGATTTCCCAAGGGATTCCCATCCGCTGGTCTCAATCTGTATGTGGATCCCTCACCTTGGCTTGTTTGGCCACACGCAACAAAAGCAGGTCTATGTCTTCACGGGTTTAAAGAAGAGCCAGTTACGGGGTCACCTGACACAGTAGTTCGCGACAGCATTAATCGGCTGAAGAAAATATTGTCTTTATCCATCCAGGGCGCAAACGCAGATAAACGTAATCTCGAATTTCAGAATGAGATTACGTCTTACTGGATAAGACAGCACGGTAGGTCTGTACGGAATGTATTGCTCATTGGGCGGCCAGAATATGCTTCTGAACTATTCGCACTCAGTGATTCTCGATACATCGTTCCCTCAGGCTATGAGTCAGTCTGGTTATCATCAGATATAAAAGCTCTTGGTAGCCATGCCCGCCGGATTATGGGAAGGCAAGTCACGATACGCTCTCCACATGCAGGCGGTTTTTTTGTAAAACTCAAAAGTTTTCCTGGACTCGTGTTTCCAGCACCGGCAGAGCTGTTGTCGTGGATCCTCCCTCATGTATCTGAGGCGGATGCGACAAAACTTTCCACGTGGTTTAGTACCAGTAGCTCACTTATTTCCCGATGGCTGATTCTAGAGTTACCTGGCAAAGCCGGCGCGCCTTTATACACACTGAATGTTTTTGCAAAGGTAGATACTCGTCGCCGTAGCCCATTCTTCGGATCGCGCTCCGCACGTCGGAAACCTCTGGCGATAACCGGGCAACATCCTGCAATTATTTATTCCTCCAGATTAAACGTCATTGATCGTACAGATTTCTATGCGCGAGATTTAAGCGGCAGCATCAGAGGGCTGGAAGCAGCACACGTTGTGTTCATCGGGGTAGGATCGCTGGGTGGGGCTGTTGCATCACAACTTGCAAGGTCGGGACTTAAGCATCTGACTCTTATCGACCCAGATACTTTTGAGTCCGCCAATATGGGAAGGCATGTGCTTGGCATGGATGATTTAGGTAAATTCAAAGTCGATGCACTTAAAACCAGGCTCATGCAGGATCATCCAACTTCTGAGGTCAAAGCTTTTAATACGTATGTGCAATTTGCCTTGGAAGACAAGCCTGACCTTCTTCAAACTGCTGATTTAGTCATCATCACAACAGCTGACTGGGAGTCTGAAGCTAGTTTGTGGAAACTAAAAGCAAAAGGTCAATCATGGGCATTTATTCAGGGATGGAGTGAGCCTCATACGCTTGTGGGACATGCATTAGCGTCACCTCGAGGTGACTATGATGGCAGGCACTTATTCAGTGACAACGGCGACTTTAGTCACAAATATACAGAGTGGCCGGAAGGAGGGGTTGTTCCGCTACCTGCCTGCGGGGAAAGTTTTATTCCCGGGAACGCAGCGGGTATGAATACCATCGCCACAATGATAACGCAGGCATCGATTCAGTATCTGAACGGTATTAAAAAGGAATCGCTCTGGTTAACAAGCATAAACCGCCCTGCTGATGCACAGGTGCAGGGCGGGACGTATATCGGCCCTGACTTACCGACAGGAACCATTCAAACTGTTCTGGAGCGGGCTTGGCCCGAGTCTACACATGAGGGTGGAAAATAATGGAGGTTACCTGGAGTTGGAAATGGCCCGGTGTTGAGGACGTCTTACTGGTATCCCACTCCGCGGCTGATATTTTTCACTGTAATCGGCAAATAAGTGGGGAACATGAGCGAGGGGGTCAGCTTTTTGTCGACCCCAATCATCCAGACGGTATCATTTTGTCTCTTGCAACAGCACCACACAAAGCCGACAACGCAGGGCGAACATGGCTTGAGTTAGACCCTGAACGCTGTAAGAAGGAGATTCAGAAGGCAAATGCTCTTGGGTTACGATTAATAGGATACTGGCATACGCATCCTCAGGTAATACCGCAGATATCGAGTGCAGATATTTCGAGCTTTTCCCGCTTTGCGAAACGTTACTCTCAGGTACTTCCGCATCCTGTAGCCATTATCGTCGGCACCTCTCCAGATACTTCAGGAATTAAAGCTTGGTTATTTAGAGAGGGGGGGTATTTTGAAGCTGTCAGAATGGACTGTCCCTTTTAGCAGAATCACAACTAACGGCCTGATCGCGCGAGTAATAAAGAAAAAAGTTCAGCCTGAAAACGGGCATCATCAAGCGCATTATGCGTGGGTTGGGTTAGAGGGGCAAGGACTGCAGACATATGTGATGATTTTGTGTCTGACCACTCGCACCCCATAGCCCCCATGTAGCAGGCTTTAATGTCTATGGCTGTGAAACCAAAGGGGTTGCTGCCAATATACTTGTGAAAGTAGTAATTGATGAATGACCAGTCAAATGGGGCATTCAGACCGACAAAAATGGGTTTCCGATGTTGAGAAATTAAAGAAGCAAGCCAGTCTTTTAGCTTTAACATAGCCTGTTCTGGAGCAAGTCCCTCGCTCTGTAGTCGGTTAATATCAAGCCCAGTCACAACAAGAGATTCAGCATCATGCTTCTCGCCCTCTGGTTGAAGTTCAAGGTACAGTGCGTTCTCAGGATCACTCACCAGACAAGCCCCAATTGATAGGAGGCTGTAAATTCCGGGAACAGGACCTGACGTTTCAATATCAACTGACACATATATCTCGGAATTGCGCATAGAAATCCTCTGATGAAGAATTTGGTAATCTGGGTAGGGGCTAATCTTACATCAAAGACTGAATAATCATGGCAGTCAATGTTTCCACGAGTTGATGAAATTCGTTGTCTGGTAGGTTATGTTGTGCCCCCCAGATATCTTGCCCCGTTAGCATGTCCGCCTCGTGCTGTGAGTTCAACGGGTCGATGTAACGCTACCTTAATCAAGTGGGACGTTGCCATGAAACGAAGAACTCGGATTAACTACATACCAGAACAGAAGGCGATTATCTGGGACAGATATAAACAAGGTGATTCAAGCGCTGGGCTTACCTCACCGTAGTTCTCGAACTGTTCGCAAGGAAACCAGTGGGATGGGCAATGTCGTTCTCACCGGATAGCAGACTGACTCTTAGAAGGGCGTCCAAGGCTGCCACTTTACAAGCAGGCAGTTCCGGCAATGTCTGTGGCGATATCGGATCAGACAAGGTATGAGTCGGCGTGGAAATTGCTGGGATAATAGCCCAATGGAACTCTTCTTCAGAAGCCGAAGAATGAGTGGGTGCCAGCGACTGGCTATATAAGCTTCAGCGATACTGCCCATGCGATAACTTACTATATTGTTGGGTATTACAGCGAACTCAGGCCACACGAATATAACGGCGCGTTACCACCAAACGAATCGGAAAAACGATACTGGAAAAACTCAAAGTAGAGGCCAGTTTTAGTTGACCACTACATTACGCATAGAATCCCCTTCTATGATGGCGTAGTCGTAACGCATTGGTAAAAATATTAACCTTATGATTTTAAAGAATTTATTAGGTAGCCCAGAGTGCTGAAACAGTAATTAGCAATTGCTCAAAAAATCCGCTATAGTCCCTGAGAACTCACCTAATTCGGAGGGGGATATGTATCAGTCTCAAGAGAAACGCGCCTGGGAACGTGGTGTTCGTCTCGCTGCAATATGGAAGGGTACCAAAAAAATTTTTACACGTTTAGATCAGCGCTGCGTCATGCTGGCTAAACTATACAAACTGCCGAAGTGGTTAGGCCACATGCCGCTGCTTTTAGCTGTCCTTTGTTCGTTAGTTGCGCTTATAGCAGGCGGTCTCCTGATAAGCTGCAGCGCAGTTTTATTATGGGCTTTAATTGCTGCCATAACACATATCGGATCTGGCTCTGAAAATGCTTCAATAAATAGTTTTAATGAAAAGAAAGGTGAAAATAATTTTCATGATGAATTTGTAATGAATAGCGCCACCAATAATGAATATGATGGCGCTCCTTACAAATCCCCGAGTGAAGATTAGGCCGAATCAACTGTACCAGTAAAACTACCCTTTGGTTGCTTTACTGCCGATAGCATTACCAGCAGCTTCTCCAAGTTTCCCGCCTGTATTCTGAGCAGTTTCAGTACCCTTTTGAAAGGCAGCGCTAACAGCGACACCCACGCTGGCCCCTGCCCACGAAAGAGCTCCCAGCCAGACAGCAGGCAGTACAATAAACATCGCTCCCATCACCAGATTCATAATAAGGTCATCTGAGCTGTTCTGCAGTCCCGCCATATTGAACCGACTGTGTGTATCCGAACTGTACAACGCGGTTAACAACCAGCTGTCGAGCCAGCGCGCCAGTTCCCACCAGAATGTCAGGAAGTTAAGAGCAAACATCACAAAGGTCAGCGTAATAACGGTTTTGAATTCGTAGGCCGCAAATGCCAGGATCAGCGGCAGCATGACATATATTGCCATCAGCAGGATGGCCTGCACCATTGGCAGCGCCTGCCGCATAGCATCGAACGCAGGGAACGCGGCCAGACTGCCGAGAGATGTCCCGCCAATGGCCGCCACGCGTGCTGCTGCATTATCCAGGGTGAAATCGGCGTTGCCGCCATAGCCGGCATACACGTGACCATTCTGTGAGACCGTCAGGCTTTCCGGGCTGACCAGACGACGGATGACGGCTTCCTGGTAGTCACTGTCGTTAAAGCCTGACATTTTCATTGCGGCCGAGATACGCAGCCACATATCGGGGTCGGCCTGGTCCTTCACCCGTGCTTTCAGTCCGGTGTCCGTACTGCTCCACCACTCGCTGCAGGTGGGATAACCGCCTCTTCCGGTATTGGGCCGGCCGCTGTCCCGGCTGTCGCTCCACGGGAACGCCGCCCGTGGCAGTTTCGACTGCAGCGACGGATAGTACCGGCTCAGGAATGTACTGCTGCCAATCCATTCGATATCACGCAGCGTGGTTTTATCTTTTGTCTGTCCCTGGTCCTGCTGCTTCCACAGGTACAGCGCAACCGAATAGCAGTCGTTGGTGAAGTCCTGCAGCTCCTGCGCCAGCGCTTTGTTGTCGATACGCGTATGCTGCACTTCAAAGCGGATCTGCCGCATGTCAGGGCGGCAGGGAATGGTCGCCACCGCCGCCTGGGTTACCCCTTTCGAGAGTTTATGAATCAGCACCCACCATACCGGTGCTGCAGCCGTCTGGTCGTTGAGACTGGTGACCACGCCGGCATAGCCGCTTTCATCCGGCGCTTTTGGCGTCCACACACCACAGCTCTTTGCCCGGGTTGTGTCGTACTGCATCGTACTGAGGCTGACATTAATCAGCGGTACGCAGCAGGCAATCATCACCAGGAAACCGGCATACAGCGCGTTCTCGATACGGGGCAGCGACAGCATCCCCTTGTTGCCTTCATCCTCCCCTTCTTCACGGACCTTCAGCCAGATCCCCACCACCTTAAACGCCAGCGGCAGGACAAAAAGCCCGGTGCTCAGCAGGACATTCCACAGGCCGTTATTGATCACCCAGCCGAGCAGCGTGAGAAAATACTCAAGATAGCTGTTTGTTGTCATCGTCAGGCTCCCGGACCGGTAAACATCGCGTACTCACACAACGCGATAAAAAGCACACTGACCACACTGATGCGCAGCAGCGGCCGCCGGTATGCCTCCCAGAAGCCCGGCGCATGCCGGATTTTCCAGAGGCCCCAGGCAACCAGCGCATACAGCGCCAGTCGCCACATCAGCCAGCCGTAACGCGTCGACTGCATCCAGCTCCGGAATGCAGCAGCTTCAGTCGGATGTTTCATGGCGGTGTCAGCCATCATCAGTGAGACCACCATGAACAGCGCCATGCAGGCGAGGAAGATGCCGGCACGGGTAAGGACTTTCCTGACAGTCGTTTTATTACGCATCCTTATTCCCTCATTCAGCCGACTGCGGCGCTGCCATCTGGTTGAAGCGACTGTCGGTATTGTCATCAGACTGGGTCTGCGGGTTGGTTTCGACGCGCTGGTTCTCCCTGTCGATAATGGTCAGCACCGAATTACGTGATAGTTCGCGCTTCATCTCCATCTCGTTTTTCAGCGCCGCGATTTCCCGGTCCAGCGCCTCGATACGCTGACCGGCGGTATCAATGGCCTTTGGCTGGGCAGCGGCATTCGGCTCCGACATACCGGTAACCATCATGCGACGCATCAGCAGCGCCGTTTCCACCGTGTCAGACATGGCCAGTTCGCCGGCAAGGCGGGCGGTCAGGGCAGCATTATCCGGATCACGCTGCAGGGCTTTAATCACGCCGGCCGTCACCGGCAGTCCGCCGGTTTTCAGCTTCGCCAGATTCGCGGCCGTCGGCTTTTCCGTACCGTTGACGAGCCTGACCAGCTGCTCAGCGTTGGCTTTGGTTGCCTCTTCCAGTAGTGGGGCAAAGCCGGTGCCGGCAACGGTCGTACCGGGCTGGTCATCCGCATCACCGCTGGTACATTCGCTCGCGTTGGCACAGGTGCGCATCGAACGATCGCCCAGCACCTTCACGGTCATGGCCGCCGCCTCTTCCGCGCTGCCGAATTTAGAGCATGCGCCACCGTTACAGCTGCTTTCGCCGACAGTCGAATTAGCGGTGACAGGTAAACCGTTCATCATGTTGTAGCCGGCAGCAACAAGGTCATGGGTGACACGGATGGCGGGCTGCCCCGCCCCCCCACGTTTCTGACCACCAATCCAGTTGTTGCCCGACGTGCCGGTGACTTTCCGCCCCGCCTCATCTGCACGAACCGCATCAGTATCTCCGCTGTTCACAACAGACTTGTATTCATCCATCATGGCCTGCTGCGTCCAGTTACTGCTGTCGCTGAAGTCCATCATTTTTTTCGCCATGTTCTGGCAGTTGAGTTGCGCCTTGTCGAATGACACATTGGCCTGAAGCACGCCGTTGGTGAGCATGTCATACAGACCGGGGTTGGCCCGCTGAATGACCATCGCCGGCAGACTGGCCACCGCGCCGGTGGCCCCCTGAATCACGTCGCCCATCAGGTTTTTAAAGCCGGATGTGACGCCGTTGAGCTGATTGCCGACGGTGGTTTTCAGATCAAAATTGCCGCACATCAGGTCACTGCTCCAGCCGGTATTCAGCCCCAGCTTCTGCATATTGCCGCGCGTGGCCGGCTGGGAAATGACCGAGCCGCCGCCGAGGGTGTAGAAGAGCTTGTCCGACACCGCACCATCGACGGATTTGCCGTAACCGATGGCGCTGTTGTTCACCTGCGGCAGGGACATGCCCAGGATGGTATTGTCATCATCGGCCGCGTGCGCGCCCGGGAGGACAGTCAGCAGGGAGCCGGTCAGCAGCAGGCTTAAGCGAACGGCTGAAAATGAAGGTGATTTTTTCACGGTTTTCCTCATCAGATATCAGTGCTGCCCAGAAATTTCTGCCCGCGCTTTTTGCAGCAACTGTAAGGCTGCCAGAGCGCAAAGGCTTCATTGTTATCGCTCGCGGCGGTATAGCTCCCGTCCGGGAATACGGCACATGACTGAGTCATGTGGGGAGCCAGCCGCTGCCATTTGTGGTTGCGCGTGCCGGTGTTTTCCGTGACCTCGCCCGGTGGCCAGTACCCGTCATGACGGCTGCCCAGGAGCACCTGATAAACATGGGGCTGCCCGGCGCGGGTGATAATGTCTGCCACACGCTGCGCCACCACGGCAGAGGCTTTGTCATCATCGGTCTGGCTGATAAACCCCGAACGGGGATAGATGTTGCCCCACATATTGGCTGCTGCCTGACTGCCGATTTCCCGCTGGCCGGGCACAAGAGCTTCCGGATACAGGGACTCCGGTACGCCTGTGCGCCAGGCCGCCGAATCCAGCGTACTCAGGAAGTAAGGCATTAACGGGGTGGCTGCGGTGTCACAGGAATAGCCCGGAATACTGCCGCCAATGAGGGAGGTGGCCGGGTGGCCAATCGCATCGGCATACTTGAAACGCACGGCGGACTTGCGCTGGCCGGGATTTTTCATGTCGGCCGGATTGGCTCCTCCGGCAGAAACACCGGAGAGCCCGCTGGTCACAGCACTTTCCAGCCCGCCGGCGGTCTGGCTGACAAACGCCATTTCCTGCCACGGGTTGCCGCCCGGCGCGACATAGGTCGAAACGACTGTCTGAGGAATGAAGTGGGTGACTTTGACCGACGTGCGCACCTTGCAGCCAAAGGGGGTGCAGAACAGCCAGTAACAGATGCCACTGACACGCCAGCTGATACAGTTTTGCGACACGGCGCTGGCAATAATCTGCGCAGTGTTAAGTGCTGCAACAGCTGCCGGCGCGGTTGCCGTACCCAGTACCGTGGCAACCGCCAGCGAGCACACCGTGGTTCTGATGCGGGAAGGTTTTGTATTCACTGACCACCTCCCCGGTTACGCAGGGATGTGGCCACGGCCACATCCCTGGTGCCGTACACCACATCGCGGTCATCAAACACCACTGCCGGCACTTTTTTAATGCCCAGTTCCCAGGCCCGGACCACCTGGCGATAGGAATCATTCAGCTGCAGCTGTTTTTGTTGCCAGGCAGGAGACGCCATAACCTGCCTGACGTGTGCCTCGGCCTGCTGCGGATCTGCAGGCAGTTCCCCGAATATGTCGGCCTGCAGCCGGTCAGGACCATCAAGAAGGACCACCGGCACGTCCGGCGGCAGATTTGCCGGCAGATGGTGACTGTCGGTGAAGATGGCCGTGCCGGCCAGTACGGATGCCGGCAGCAGAGCCGGCAGGAAAACAAGAGAGGTCAGTTTCATGAATCGGGACTCCGTCAGACTGAATCGCCTGACAGCGTGCCCGTGGCCGCTCAGAAAAACCGTAATAAACTAAAATCCCGTACTCAGAAGTTTTTCTACCACTTAATGAATGTTAGGAGTACAGAGTAACTTTGTGAAAATCTCATTTATATAATAACGGCTTAACTGCCATATGGGTTATCGTGAGAAATTTCTATGAACCAATAAAAATAGGGATCAAAGAACCAGATTCAATCAATGGTTTCTCTTTAAACTCTTGATAAGTAAGGAAAAGCAAGTGAAACTCTTCTCCAGTTTCCGTACCTAACAAACTTAAAGCTTCTACACACTCCTCATAAAGGCCTAGAAGCTCTTCAAAAGGGCAATCTACCACTATCATTATATCGATGTCATTGTAAGTTTGAGCTCGAAAAAAAGATCCAAACCCATATATTCCCACTACGTTACTGCTCCTCTCTAATATGATATTGCGGACTGCCGTTTCTATCTTTTCTATGGAAATTCCAGTAATCATTTTTGAATAAAGCCGCGCCGATTTCTGCCGAATTAAACAACCCAAGTTCTTGCTGTATAGCATGCTCTTTGGCACCAGATGTGTAGCTATTCCAATTACCACCAACAACGATTATATCCACCCCACCAAACTCTTTGATAACTTTGAGTATTTTTGTCACACTCATTGTGTATTCATTCAGAAGAATGATCGTCAACATATCATTTTGAATTTTCCTCTCAACACGAAAGACTATATCCTTTTCGCGAATAAAACCCTTGACATTTTTATGATATTTCAAATAATCGTCAAACCATGAAATCGATGCGAAACTGACACCCCATGAATTATTATTCATAACCGAACTCCTTCTGGAACTCTTCAGGAAATAAAGGATAGGTATCCAATCTATTATACTGATTGTATTCCCAAGCTTCGGCATGATCTCTAAAGTCAATATACAACCGTTTTTGCCTGGCGCTTAATAAACCCATATTACCTTCAATTACATTTATTATTTTACGATTATTAGGCACCATCACACTTAGTTTTTTTAGCTCCCACAATTCTTGAGTATTAGAACCCATATCTTTTGCAGCTTCAGAATATGGTCCATAATGAGTAAAGCATTTATTATTTTCATAAAGCATTAACGCAATTTCTTCTTTAAGTTGCTCAACACTATCAAAAACAGCCTTCTTAAAAGCATTTGCAACAGAAGATTCGTGTTTCTCTTTCCACTGAAAAAGCATTTCATTCGGATAGGCCCCTTCTGGAGCCTTATCGATCATCCTATGATGGGTTGGGCATAAAAGGATCAAATTGTCATAGGTATCAGGTCCTGTACCCTCAGTTGTCCTGGCTGCACCTTTTTTCTTACCGATAACATGAGCCATTTCACCTACATGATAATTGCCTAAACCATCCATGATATGTGTAAGGTCACACTGGCAGTAAGAACAGCGCCCTGCTGCGCGGCCCCACAGTAACTTGATATCTTTTTCTGAAGTACCCGCCATAGCAACTACTCGCTCTTAAAAAGCACTTTGGAAGTTATAATATATTTAGCATTGAAATTGGTTAAACGCTCATAAAAAAACCGGCCCTGGCGGCCGGTATCAAAAAAGCATTAAGTAATTTTTATTATCATGCCCCTGGTGAAGGCAAGTCTGTAGTTATACGTCAAGCCCGTTAATCCACAGCATCAGATACACCAGATCAGCCGAATCCGGCACCGTGATATACCAGCGCGGATGCGCATACTCCTCTTCCTGCGGCCAGCTTGTCTGCCCCGTCACGGTGATAAGGATGTTCACCACCTGCTTCAGCTTTCCCTCAAGATAGATGGCCACGCTGCTGCTGAGTCCCACCCGGTGCGGGTGACAGGTCATTCTGACCGGGCCGGTCAGGCGCTGCCTGAGCATCGCCCGCAGCCTCACAAGGTGCTGATGTGTCGCCGGGAGCACGCCGGGCTCCCCCTGAGGCGACAGGGTGAATAGCGCACCACCACTGTGCTCATGAATGGCGGGTTCAGGGTACTTCAGTGTCATCATACCGTGGCAGGCTCCTGTTGTTTCTCCGTCAGACCGCGCAGACGGTCCAGATTCTGCGCGACGCGTTTTGCCGCCTCCAGTTCGCTGCAGTGAAATTCATTCATCAGCGCCCGGCGTTCGGCTTTCTCTTCTTTTTCCGTCATGCCCAGTGCCAGGAAGAGACTGGGCGGCACGGCACGAAACAGCGCTTCGATCCGTTTCGCCAGCACCACGCCTTCCGTATAACAACCCGACAGTTTACTGGCGGAAAGCAGCACCGATTCCTGCTCCGGCGTGAGCGCGCGGAAACGGCTGATATCTTTGACCTCTTCCGGGGGCATGGTCAGACAAATCCACCATTCAGCCATGTTCAGCATTTTTTCGGCAATATCCGGGTAGTCCTTAAGGTTCTGGGTGGCCAGCCACAGCCAGGCACCGAGCTTACGCCACATCTTGACCACCTTGGTCATATACGGCGACAGCAGCGGGTTGACCGTCACGATATGCGCCTCATCCACCGTGAAGACAATATCCCGGCCCAGAAACTGGTCACGCTCCGCGATGTTGTTAATCATGTTTGTCATCGAGACCATGGTCAGGGCCATCTGCGCCTCGTAGCCCTCACGCGCCAGATGCCCCAGGTCAACCAGCGTCACGTCCGCTTCCGGCCACAGCTCCCCTTCGCGGTTGAACAGCTCCGCTTCAAAGCTGCCGGCCTGGGTAAACATGCCCAGGGATTCCGCCATCTCCGCCGCTTTCGCCTTTCGCTGGGCATTGCGGACATTGATGACGCCCTCATCGTTGTCAGAGGCAATGGCATATAACGCCTGCTGCAGGTCAGACGGCAGCATCTGCCGCCCTTCTTTATACGTGGCATGCGCCGCCATCAGCAGCGCCTCACGTATCATCGCCCTGTCGGCGCGCTTCAGGTCGGCCTCTTCTTTCGGGTCGCCGCCGGTGATCATCATGCGCGCGGAGATTTCCATTTCACCGAGAACGTCACGCTTGTCATCCTCGCTATCGTCGTCCGTGTCGATATCCGGCAGGTCGCTCTCATCCACGGCCTGGGCGGCCAGGCCTTCTTCCACCAGTTTGTGAGCATCAGCAAACGGCGGCAGACTGACGCCACTCCCGGGTTTGACGCTGATTTTATTCACCGTCAGCCCGAGGCTGTCAAAGAAGTCGGCCAGCAGGCCGAACGAGTTCCCGGCCTCCGCAATAAACAGCCGCGGACGGTGGACGGCCATCAGCTGGGAGAGCGCGGCACACAGCGTGGCCGACTTGCCCGCCCCGGTCGGGCCGAACAACAGCAGATGCGCGTTCTGGGTGCGGTCGAGCTTGTTGAGCGGATCGAATGTCAGGGTATCCCCGCCGCGGTTGAAAAAGCTGAAGCCGGGGTGCCCCGTGCCGGTTTCCCGCCCGGTTACCGGCAAAAGTCCTGCCAGGTGCTGAACCCATGTCAGACGGGTATACCAGTGTTTTTTGTCGCTGTCTGGGTTAAAGCACATCGGCAGCGCCCGCAGCCAGCTGTTCAGCGGACCCTCTTCAAACTCCGGACGTACCGGCTGCAGACCGGCCCCTAGCAGCACGGTGGACAGCTCCAGCCGCTTGCGCTTCAGGCTGGTCATGTCATCGCCGCGCAGCAGGAAGGTGATTCCCGCCCGGTACAACTTGTGCCGGTTGCCCAGATACTCTTTTACCGTCTTCACATCCTGGCGGACGCGGCCCGACTCGGTATTCTCACCGACCGCATTTTTCGACAGCCGGTTAAACTGCTCTTCAAGCCGGTCCTGGGGCTGTACCACCACGGTCATGCACACCATGGTCCCTTCCGGAAACATATCCATCAGGGCATTAATTTTCTTTTCACCCCGGCTTTTCTCGCCGGTAAGGGTGCCCGGCTCCGGCGGTGTACGCAGTTTTTCCACCGCCACCGCGCAGTGCGGCTTGTTGTCAATCCACCACACGCCGTTTTCCGGGTCTGAAACCGGCGGCGTGAACCACAGGGTTTCGGCAAAATCATTGCTGACCGGCACGGTGCCTTCAGGTGTCTCGCGCGGGTCTGCGTAAGCAGCCTGCCGATAGAGCGTGGTTTTCTCCACCCAGTCCGGTGACGGATTGAACAGCCGCAGCAGCCAGCCATGCACCTGCAGGCCGTTCTGCCGGGTGCAGCGGATCCCCGCCCCGCCCAGGGCATTCACGACCCGGTCGCACACCTGATTGAGCATCGCCACCGGCGGCATCGGATCGCGGCTTTTCCCCAGCCAGCGATAAACAACCATCCGGGTGCGGCGCTGCTGCCCGCGCCACGGCTGGCCGGTAATCAGCGAGTCAGTAAAAAGTCCCTCAGGCCGGGAGATACTGCGAATATGGCGCTCCATTTCACCCAGCCAGGCGTCGGTAAACGCCGTGCGCTGTGCATGCGGTTTGACATACCCGCGCAGCCTGTCCAGGTACGCGTCAGTGTCGTCCTCGTCCTGGCAGAAGAACTGCACGACCCAGGGATTCACGTCATGTTCATCAAAGCTGTCCTGAAGCGCATCCTCAACCGAGTCACGGATCTGCTCCAGGCGCTCTTCGGTTCGCCCTTCGGTCGCCACCGGTGTCACATCATAAACGGCCCCCACCGACACGCCGTCATCAAGCAGGAGACACTGCTCTTCATCAAGAAATTCTGCCCAAGGCAAAAAGTCAATGATGGACGGATTGGCGTGATAAACCTTCTCCTCATCCTGGCGCGTCATTTTCCCGGGGCGCTTCAGGGGTTGCCGGCCCTTCACGGCCGCGGTCAGGGTTTCATCTGCCTGAAAGGACTGGCCGTCATCAACCGGCGTCTGCCGGTCGGTGGATTTATTACGCGTAAACAGTGAAAGCATTACAGGGCCTCCGTGCGCTCGCCAGGCATGGCATACTGCGTCTGGCTGTAGAACGGGAACACGGTGCTGTAACCCGGCACAGGAGTGTTACCGTCTGCCAGGTGAGGATACAGGTACATCACCATGTCGGGGTTGGGCAGCCGGGGAAACTGCTGGGTGATTTCGCTTTCCTGAGTACGGCTGTAGCTGCGGTCGGCCTGCGCGTCCGCCTGCGTTTCGCTGCCCGTCAGCGGGCGTCGCAGCGTGTCGCGGGCCGCCGCAGACTGGCGGGAAGTACTGCCGCCACCGTCCGCCCCGTTCCACAGTTCAAGCATGGTGTTATCGCCCGCCGGCAGCATTTCCTCTTTGGAGGTTGAGCAGCCGCTGAGCATCACACAGCTCAGGGCCAGAATGAAAACCGTTCTGTACATTACCGGTATCTCCTTTGTGAGGCGGCCGGATCGTAACCGCCGCAGATAAAAACGAACGCACTGACATTCAGCAGGTGCCCCAGCTCCCGTAATGTCATACGCGGGCAGTAAAGCCGGCGCGGGATTTTCGGGCTGCGCCACGAAACGGCACACTCCCGGGCACTGAGCGGCAGGGAGAACCTGCCGATATCCAGTAAAAGCTGGCCATCGCGCCAGCGCAGTAAAGGTGCGCCGGCAGGCAACAGCGCTATGGGTCGCAGCAACAGAACCGCAGAAGACGCAGGGTTCACGTCAATATGCCAGCCTGCCCCGTCGCTGAACGTCCAGCACACGGATGAAAGAGGGAAAAACGTTATCTGTCCCGCCATGGCCGTGTACTCAGTCCAGTCCGCCGTTGTCACTGACGCCACCCGGCAGGGTGAAGTCGTAGCGCACCTTACGGCCCTTATCTTCATAATCAATGGCCAGCTGACGGGTGATATGCACGGCAAGACGGGCACCGGGCGGCACATAAATGGCATCAAACGTCATCCCGTAACGCTGTTTGATCCAGTCGGTGGTTTCAGACATACCGCCAGAAATGGCTTTCCCCAGCGCCGCCTGTCCGGCGTCGCCGGTCATGGTGGCGGAAATGCCATTCACGTTGTTCTGCGTCGTGTACTGCCCCTGGCTCATCGCTTCACCCGCCGCACCGGCAGCCGACAGGCCAAAAATGGTGGGCAGATAAGTGGAGGCATTGGACTTACGTTCGCCGCCAATGCACGGGATCCCGTTTTCATCCGAAATCCAGCCGATACCGCCACTGGTGCCGGTATCCTGTTTAGCCTGAGCGTTATTATTTTGCCCGCCGGCGTTGTTACTGGTGTCGGGTCTTGGGAGGGTGCGTACCGTACCGTCGGAAAAGACAAAGGTGACGCTGTTAACCTGCCCGCGCACACAGGACAGCGTCCAGTCTCCGCTGGCCGTCCCGGAAACAATCGCCCCTTCGACGTCCGGCAGCTCGATGCCGTTCGCCGTCAGGTTATCCTTACCGATAAGCACTTTGAACGGATAAGGATCGGTCACGGTGCCGTTGATGGGCACCCGGCCAAGCAGTGCCGTCATGGCGCGGCTGCCGACCAGCGTGGAATTTTCCGGCAGCGTGTAAACCGGCTCGGCGCTCTCTTCCGCCCCTTTTTCATTCGTCCGTCCCTTCACTTTCTCCTCATAAGCGGCTTTCTGGCGGGTCAGCTCATTTTCCCCCAGAAAAGAGGTCGGGAACTGAGGTGAGGCTTTGCCGCTGGCCGCATCCCGCGGATCCGTCTCTTTCTGGTCCGTCGGCGCGACCCACATCATGCCGTCGCTGCCCTGAGAAGCGCTCCCCCCGGTGCTGCTGCCCATGCCGTCCAGGCCCAGCCCCAGCGGGATATCGCTGTCCGCCGTTTTTTTCTCGCTGTCAGGCTTTTTGAGTTTGTCAGTCAGCTCCTGGATTTTCGCCGTCAGGCTCAGTTGTTCGTTCTGAAGCTGAGCCTGCCGCTTGTCGTACTGCTCGCGCAGACCATTGACGGCCTCATTCACCTGCCCTGAAACGTCCTGATTGCGCCGGCGCAACCGCTCGTTTTCTTTCACCAAATCCGCGTTCTGCTTATCCAGCGTTTTCTGGCGGTCACGCACATCGTTCAGCCGGCCGATGAGCGTGCGCAGGGTGTCCTCCGGCGTGTCGCCTTCCACACCCAGCGCCTTCAGTTCATCCGGCGAGAGGTTTTTCAGGGAGCCGCTTTGTTTTGCCTGAGGTTGTTCTGCCGGTTCGTTTTTGCAGCTTTTGAGCCCCACGGCCAGCCCGGCAATCACCACGGCCGGCACGATAAACTTCACCAGGGCATTAGATTTAATCTGCATGGCGGGCCTCCTGTTTTACCGTGCGGGCCGCTTTACGCAGTGCAGACGGCTCAGCGATGAATGCGCTCTCCGGACGACCGGCGGTCACCACATATACCGTGGTGGTGTCTTCCGGCGTGCCGGCCGGACCGACCCAGCGGTGCTGGAAGGTAGCGGACACAAACTGTCCCTGCAGCGCGCGCGGATCCAGAACGACTTTACGGCTGCCGGTGTTCGTGAGCCTGAGTGCCACCACGCTGCGGTTTGCCACGCCCCAGCCAGCCACCGGCGTGACCGTTAATGGTTCAGAGGGATACAGCGTGCTGACACGTCGGGGCAGATGAGGATTGACCGGATGAATACCCGGGACCGCCTCGACCGTACGTGCCGGCGCATAAAGGCTTTGAGCGGCATAGCGGGTCAGCAGCACCGGGATGGGGGCGCTGTAGCGGATTTTTTTACGCTTTGCCTGGGTGCCGTCATCGCTGCCGGTGGGAGCCGATGAGCCTGATCCGGAAGCAGCCCGATCTGCACCACCTGGCTGACCGGCCGCATCGCCGGCGTGACTCAGCGTGCTGACATCACCGCTGTAGACCAGACGGACCGGCTCAGTCGGCCCTTTTTCACCGGCGGCGATATCAAACAGCAGAACCTCGCCGCTTTCCACATCCTGCAGCTGCACCCGCGTCTGCGGAAAGGCGCTGTCGGCTTTCAGGTAGACGGCACCCCCGGTGCTCTGCACCCGAAGTTTGCCGTTAAGCGCCGGCGGAAAACCAACGCGGACGTTTTTGTCCACAAAGACCACCCGCTCCTGCCCCACCTTCAGGGGGATCTGCAGCGGAATACGCTCCCATTTCATCAGCTCATCTGCGCCGGCAGGACGTGATACCAGTGTCGCCAGGGGCAGCAGGACGAAGGACAGCGCCATCAGCACGGCGCGGTAGTGGGGTTTTTTACTCATCACTGAAACACTCCTGACTTCTCCGGTTTAGGTGCAGGCGGTGCCGCCTCCAGACGCTGGGGCACACCGGCATAACAGTCCAGCGCCAGACCGAACGGGTTGCGCTCCGCATCGCCTTCCCAGCGCACCACCTTCAGCGGGTAACGCACCGGGGCGCGTTTGACCGGCTCGGCATGGAAATATTCATCGGCCACCACGTCCAGGCGGGCTATCCAGTGATCGCGATCCTGTACGGTCACGCTCTGTGACTGGTAACCGCGACCGGGCACTTCATACACCACGCGCACGCGGTCGGTGAGTTCCCCGGCGTCACCGCGTTTCTTTGCATCCGCTTTCAGGAAATCCTGACAGGACGGCGTCAGATACGGCGACAGCGCATTGATTTTGGCGGAATAGTCCACCTCGCCATTTTTCGGCCAGGCATTGAGCTGCTGAAAAATGTAGAACGCAAAGGAGTAGACCGTCGGGGGCGGCACTTCCCACCAGGGCCGCGTGCTGCCGGTACGTAAATCCGGCGGGTTATGCACGGTCAGCTTGCTGGGTGCCAGCATCCAGCCGGCACAGGTGAATAAAAGGAAAAAGGCGAGTACGGCGCAGGCGATGCGCAGCGTCTGAATATGCTGGTCACGGTCTTTTACCGCATGGCGAAAACGGCTCATGAGACTCTCCTGTTACGTTTCACTGACCAGCCCCGGGCATCCACAATCAGTTTCGGATTACCCATCCCCAGCCGGCGTTTTTTGGTCTCCAGTCGCTGCCAGAGCCAGTTCTCGGGCTTGCCGCGCTTGAGTCTGGCCATCCAGCGGCCGCCGAACCAGACGAGCAGCAGCGGCATGACCAGCAGGCCGGTGGGAACGACAACCCAGCCGGCAAGCGGGATAAACGGCAGTGACAGGAGCAGACCTGCACCCGCGCCGGCAAGGGCAGCCAGCCCCATCTCATGGGTGGTGAATCCGCGAAACACCACGGGCTCACTGTTGAGACGGTCAGGTAAAAAACGAATGGTCTGCATCGTCGCAGGCTCCTACAGCAGAATGTCGGCAGACTTGCCGAGCAGCCAGATAACGGCAACCAGCAGCACCACACCCACCACCACAATGGCCCCGAATTTGGTCCAGGTGGCTTTCTCATTGCGGACTTCGGTGAAGGTGTGCAGGGCGGCAATGGCAACGTTGATAAAGGCAACGGCCGCCACGACCAGCCCCCCGATAACAATGCCGTCCTGCAAGTAGCCCTTGATTTGTCCGGACAACCCGCTCCCGCCTCCGGACTCAGGCGCTTCAACGCTTGGCAAGTCCGCAAAGGCCGGTTTGCAGGTGAGCCAGCCCAGGAGGGCAAGCGTACCGGCGCGGGTCAGCGTACGACTGCCGAAACGGCGCAGGCGGGCAACAACAGACTCAGAATGGTGCATGGGATTCATCTCCTGACTTAACGTTTTGAATGAGTTAACTGGCAAACATCCAGATACACACAAGCAACAGCAGCACGGTGCGGACGGCAAAACGTCCCAGGGCCGCGTCCCGCACTTTGGTGTTACTCCAGCCGGTCCAGACATCCGACAGCGCCCACGCGGCCCATAAAAAAAGAAACGCCAGCAATGCCCCGATGCAGAGCAGATGAAGGATGTTCACATCAAGACTGCCGGAGCCGGCTTTAAACGCGTTCGTTTGTTCGGATGTCATGGGCATCAGGGCCGCTCCCGCCGGTAATTACCGGCCACAAAAGACGGGTCACGCGGTTGCGCGCGGGAGGGCTCCAGATAGCGGTCAATGCCGCTGCGGATGGTGTTGAGATCGGATGTGGCCTGACGGTAATCAAAGAAAAAGCGGCCACGGTCAGCCGGATCGGCCTGTGCAGCCGCCACGCGGGCCCTTTCAAGCGACGCCTGAACGTGGTCCAGCTGACGCTGAACAGACGCAAGCTCGTCTTTCTCGGATGCCTGTGCAGCAGCTGACACCAGAAAGGTCAGCAATACCAGGCCAGTGATGCCCGGGACACGACGGTTGCGCCGCATGGCCGGACGAGTTGAGTTCATACGCACCTCCAGAAGGATTAAGGGATGCGTACAGAATGCGAAAGGGCAGACGCCGGGTCAGCGATAAACTCTATTTGCCATTTGTGAAATTAATGGGGCAACAGGCTCTGTACTGCCGGAGGCGGGCTGAATCTTAGTTGAGGGAAGTGTGAATTTAAGTTAAGTAGATATCCGGATAAAAGATAATCTGTAGCCGGAATAGTTCACACGGAAGCATGGTGATGGATATAAAAGACCTTTTACTTCTGGCACTCTGTCTGGCCTTGCTTTTTTTTATAGTGAAAGGCATCGATGCGTTTGAACTTCGCCTTCCACTCTGGTTACTGCGAGTAATCTATGCTGCAGGCATTTTTCTTGGCGCATCAACGATCCTGGCAAGTATGTGGTTATTGCATATATCGACATGAGCCATTATCACTGACCTCGGTAAAGTCTTCATCAGGCGTCAGAGGCTCAAATCGTTCGTGAAGTAAATAAAATGTCTCCCTCGCTATATAGAGACTATTTGTCGGCGTTTTATTTCTTTTTTGAATACGTTCCCATGCAATGTCATCCGGGCAGGACAGACGGCAAAGGACTGCCTGACCATTATGAGCTGTGATGATTTCACGCACCCGGACTCTTTCCTCTCTCGACCAGAATCCGAAATCTAGAATGACATTATTGTTAAGCTCAACGCATCGCGTCCATAGGGGCTCCATAACGTTGAACACCCGTTGTGCGTAATCAGCAAAATTAGCCTGCGGGGGATCGATGCCATACAGCTGCTGCATCCATTCATCATGAGTAAAACGTAAAGCGGTATATTTGTGTTCCAGATGTCTGGCAAAAGTCGTTTTCCCACTACCAAGAAACCCATGGAGCATAAAAACCGTTGGTGATTTGACTTTGTTAATGGCCATAAGCCACATGTCCTCCTGAGCCGTCATATAATTATTCATTATTACAGCCAGGACAGCTGACGCACCAGTAACGGTCGTTTCATGGCTTGTCTGCTGACGGCAGGCGCGCAAAACAAGTTTTGCACGCCTCCGTCCAGCCCTGATTTAAAGATAATGAAATGAGCGCCTCCCACTCTTGCGAACGGTAGGGCGGTAGCGTTGTGATAGAAATGAAATTTTGAATGTCTTGCCAAAGGATAGTTGTCATTTTGTTTCATACGAAACACTACTAAAATAACTGGAATTATTGTGCCAGATGTTGCATTTGCCGCCGAAAAAGGGGGCAATAAAGTTACTAGTTTTGTTTTTGAAATTCCTCATTAAGCCAGTGAGCAAAAGTCATAATCCGTTTTTTGAAATCAGCTATGTCCCCTTGTGGCTCATTACTCATGGCCAGTAAATAATCCATATCCTCTGCTAAAGCTGGATATCGTGCGTTAAATTTAAGGCGATGTTCACTGAGAGTGTCTGGCCAGTCATGGTCAGTTTCTCGGCGAAGGATATTCGTCGATCTGATGATCTTTCGTGCAGCAGCGCGCTGTAACAGCAGCTTTTTATTCGCGTCAACTGATCCCTGCATTCGAGCAGTTAACTCTTCTAATACCGACAAAAAGTCGCCATTGACTGCTAACACAATGGCTTTTGAAGGTTTAAAAGCACTAAATAGACGACTCAGGTCTTCGCCAAAGACGCAGACGCAATGATGCTTAAGCCAGTACCCCCAGCTAAATTTGTTATCCGGATGCAACACCTGTTGTAGCAGACCGCAATCAAAATCAATTTTGCTGACAACAGGATTACTCTTTTCCAGTTCACATTGAAGCGCAGCAAGTTTTGCGGTAGTAGCCTGATTGGGTTCGTAGTTAAAGATGACTGTTAAATCAAGATCGGACCTTCCAACCTTTGCCTTAGATTCAGCTACGCTTCCATAGGTAATGACTCCAACTTACTGATAGTGTTTTATGTTCAGATAATGCCCGATGACCTTGCAATGCAGCTCCACCGATTTTGAGAACGACAGTGACTTCCGTCCCAGCCTTGCCAGATGTTGTCTCAGATTCAGGTTAT
>NZ_JAERKB010000022.1:0-39627 GCF_018257325.1 Nissabacter archeti | reverse complement strand
GCTGCAATCACCAACGTACTGGCTAAGAAATTCGGTGGCCAGGCGCGTGCTTTCGACCAGATCGATAACGCACCGGAAGAAAAAGCACGTGGTATCACCATCAACACCTCTCACGTTGAGTACGATACCCCGACTCGTCACTACGCGCACGTTGACTGCCCAGGGCACGCCGACTACGTGAAAAACATGATCACCGGTGCTGCGCAGATGGACGGCGCAATCCTGGTTGTTGCTGCGACTGACGGCCCGATGCCGCAGACCCGTGAGCACATCCTGCTGGGTCGTCAGGTAGGCGTTCCGTTCATCATCGTGTTCCTGAACAAATGTGACATGGTTGATGACGAAGAGCTGCTGGAACTGGTTGAGATGGAAGTGCGTGAGCTGCTGTCTCAGTACGACTTCCCGGGCGACGACACGCCGGTAATCCGCGGTTCCGCGCTGAAAGCGCTGGAAGGCGAAGCCGAGTGGGAAGACAAGATTGTAGAACTGGCCGAAGCACTGGACAGCTACATCCCAGAGCCAGAGCGTGCGATTGACAAGCCGTTCCTGCTGCCTATCGAAGACGTATTCTCCATCTCCGGCCGTGGTACTGTTGTTACCGGTCGTGTAGAGCGCGGTATCGTTAAAGTCGGTGAAGAAGTTGAAATCGTTGGTATCAAAGACACCGCGAAATCTACCTGTACCGGCGTTGAAATGTTCCGCAAACTGCTGGACGAAGGCCGTGCTGGTGAGAACGTAGGTGTTCTGCTGCGTGGTATCAAACGTGAAGAAATCGAACGTGGTCAGGTACTGGCTAAGCCGGGCTCCATCAAGCCGCACACCAAGTTCGAATCTGAAGTGTACATCCTGTCCAAAGAAGAAGGCGGCCGTCATACTCCGTTCTTCAAAGGCTACCGTCCGCAGTTCTACTTCCGTACAACTGACGTGACTGGCACCATCGAACTGCCGGAAGGTGTTGAGATGGTTATGCCGGGCGACAACATCAAAATGGTTGTTACCCTGATCCACCCGATCGCGATGGACGACGGTCTGCGTTTCGCAATCCGTGAAGGCGGCCGTACTGTTGGTGCGGGCGTTGTTGCTAAAGTTATCGCTTAATCGCGTCTGACTTTTGCAAAAAGGGATGCTTCGGCATCCCTTTTTTTATGCCTGTTTTTTGTATCCTTCGCTTTTTGCTTTAGCCATGCAAAGTATGGCGTTATAAAGCGCTAATAAGCCCTCTGTTTTTTTGTGACCCTACCGCAATAATCCTTTTATCTCATTGATTATAAACTTTATAAAAATACGACCAGGTTCACGCTTTAGCAGAATAACGACAGGGTATTACAGGAGATTGCTGGCAGCGATCAGCCGGCTATTTTACGCTGTCAGAAAGCACGACAACTTACTTTAAATGAGAATCATTTTGATTTAAGATGACGGCAGATAACGTGGAGTGCCCCTATGTATATTTGCCTGTGCAATGGTATTAGCGACAAAACAATCCGACAGGCTGTTCGCAAACATCAGCCGCAATCTTTTCAACAATTGCGCAAGTTTGTGCCGGTTGGTAATCAATGCGGGAAATGCGTGCGTGCGGCTCGTGAAATTATGCAAGATGAGCTGGCCCAAATTCCAGAGTTCAAAGAGATAGCCTGAAACACATCTTTTTTTGACTTACTCCAAACCGCATCTACGCTTCAAAGAGTGGAAGCGGAGGGAACAAAAATGAAAGGTGATGTTAAGGTATTAAATTATCTCAATAAGTTGTTGGGCAATGAGTTAGTTGCTATTAACCAATATTTTCTGCATGCGAGAATGTTCAAAAACTGGGGACTCAAACGCCTTAATGACGTGGAGTACCACGAGTCCATTGATGAAATGAAACATGCGGATCGCTATATTGAACGTATTCTCTTCCTGGAGGGACTCCCGAACCTGCAGGACCTGGGTAAGTTAAATATTGGTGAAGATGTTGAAGAAATGCTGCGTTCAGATTTGACGCTGGAACTGGACGGTGCACGCGATCTTCGTGAGGCGATAGCCTATGCGGACACCATCCATGACTATGTCAGCCGCGATATGATGATCGAAATTCTGGCTGATGAAGAGCAGCATATCGACTGGCTGGAAACGGAGCTGGATCTTATCCAGAAAATGGGGATACAAAACTATCTTCAGGCGCAAATCCGTGAAGAAGAGTAATTTTGCTATTCGGGGAAGCTTTGGCTTCCCTGCCATTAACGAACAACGTACCACTGAACCAGCAGCGTCAGCCACCCCGCGGCCGCCAGTGGCGGGCCAAATGGCAATACAGAAACCCATTCTCCTTTCTTCCATCTCACCAGCCCCGCCCATAGCAGGCCTGAGGCCGCCGCCAGCAAGGTAATTTGCGGCAGCATCTGCCAGCCGTTCCAGGCACCCAACGCAGCCAACAATTTAAAATCACCATATCCCAACCCTTCACGCCCACTGGCGAGCCGGAAAAACCAATACAGACTCCATAAAATCATATAACCGGCCACGGCACCGTACACGGCATCTGCAAGGCTCACATTTCCGCTGACGCTGTTAAACAACAGGCCCAGCCACAGCAGGGGCAGTGTCAGCGTATCGGGCAAAAGGTAAGTACGCGCATCAATGAGGCTTAACGTCAGCAAGAAGCCACTGTACACCGCCAGGGCCGGCGTAATGTTGAGTGGAAACAGTAAAGCGAGACACACCAGCAGCATTCCGCACACCAGTTCAACCCATAAATAGCCGGCCACAATGGGTGCCTGACATGCACGGCAGCGGCCTTTGAGCATCAACCAGCTGACGACAGGCAAATAATCGCACCAGTGCACAGGCGGATGACAGGCACAATATTCCAGCTTCAGCACAGAGTGTTGCACTGAGGCTCCCGGCGGTGCCTCGTGGCCATTTTCTGTGATCAGATGCGGTAAGTATTGACTGAGATGATTGATCATTTTCCCCATGATCAAGCCTGCTACAAAATAGAAAGCCGGGATGAGCAACGCGTTAATGGCGTTCATGCTTATTTCCTGACAAAGGTTAACGCGGTGATGTTAATGTAACCCTCTTGCTCAGCACTGCTAAATTCAACTTGGCTTGCCGTTACGCCCGAGGTTTTTTTAAGATCAATTAACCAGTGAATAAAATCGCTTAACAACATCTCTTTGACCGTCACGTGAACGGATTTATTCTCGGTTGACGTGTTATCAATAACAACCCGATGCTTTTCTGCCGAGGATTTAATGACGGCTTCGAGTGGCTGAGTCTTTTTTATTCCAGGGATAATGCCACGTTTTATGCTTTCTTCTTTCATCCAGGTTAACGTCTGCTGGGCCTGTTTATTATTTCGCTGTAATTTCTCTGCTAAATTATTTAACGGTGTTAATAAAGCAAACCAGATGAGAGCGCCGATAATAAGTGCACCGATAAAAAGCAAAATATGTTGTTCGCGGCGAGTATGAGCCATAAACCAGGTTTTCATTTTTCAAATACACTCTTTACTGTGACTGAATCGCCATCCGCCGGTGTTTTATCCATTGTGAAGTGAAAGTCCTGTTCACTCTCTTGAATAAATTGCTGTAAATGTTCGGCATTGCCTGCCAGCAATTGCACATCAAACAGATCCTGCTCCTGTTGATAATGGATACGCTGGATCTGCAGGCTGGGGTAGGCCTCCAGATGGCGTTGCAGCTGCGTCAGGCGCGTCAATACATCGGGGGATACAGCGGAAATTTTCTGATTGAAAAAGAACCGGTAATTGCTGTTTCGCTTATCCTGCGGGAAGTGCTGCTGATAAAGCGCTTTTGTCTCCTGGTTTAAGGCCGCAGACTCCTGATGCAGGTGCCAGATCCCCAGCCCTTTGCTCAACAGCATCAAAAAAACGGCCATCACACAAGACGCAAAGGCGGCATACCGCACAACTTTGTTAACCGGCTTAGTGGGCTGACGAGGGCGAAAATCGCCATGCAGCAGGGTCGGCAGAGCCAGGCCAGAGGTGTGAAGAAGCTGTTGCGGTGATTGCCAGGGCAAAGACTCAACAAGCAGACCCTCGTGTTCCAGCGGGCTGTAGCTGACAATCTTCTGCGGTGCCCACTGTTCCCGTAGATGGCGGAACCAGTTCTCATCCAATGATGTGAGTTGGTAGGGTCCCAGGCGCAGCAACCAGTCATCCTGCAAGCGGATGGCTGTCCAGCTATTATCAACAGCAGGGAGGTACAGGCCATCCGGGCCGGCATAAACGACATTCAGCCCGGCTTCGTTAAATGCCGACAGCAAGGAACGCAACCAACCGCTGTCGATCGCAGCAGCGTGTACCAATGCCTGCTCACGATGTAAAACAGTCCAGTGGAGCGCGTCACTTTCACCGAGCAGTGTCTCTTCAGCCAGCCATGACAAGCGTTCCGAGGTGAGTTTGCCGTTTTTTTCCGGTAAGGGGATCGCACGGAAAATTAAGCTGGCCGGTGAAATCAGTAAAATCACATCGCGTTTGTCAGTGCCCGAGATCACCTCTTCCAGGCAATCCACACCGGATAAGAGCAACAAAGGCTTTTCATCCGTGTGATCGGCTTCAGACACATCAAGCATGCCATTGTGAAGGTATCGTATGATTAGCTTTTCCTGCATGGGTATTTCAGCCTGCTTATTGTCTTAATCAATCAATGTGGCGGGAGAAAAGGCGGATCTCACCGCTTTTCTCGTCGTAATAAACCCGGCTGGATAACGTTAACTGCTGATCGTTATCACTGGCCGTAGACGTAATAGAAAAATAGCGGCTGGTAACAGCCAGTATGCTATTCAGGGGTGCCCAGTTTTTATCTGTTGCCGGGAATTGGTTATCCAACTGCGTATAAAAGAGAGTAAGCGCGGCCCAGCCCATCTTAGGCCGCTTCGCTAAAAGCCTTACCGCCTCTTCTGTACTGATTTGCTCGAGTGTCAGCGCAGATAATAGGGGGGCCTGCTGCTCTGCCAGCGAGTTAATATTAATTCGCTGCTGCGTTGAGGGCAGGGCACAAAGTTGCCCCTGAAGCGCCTGATACAATTTGGGGGTAACGCCGTTGATTTGGCTAAGTTCCGACACGCTGTAAAAGGGCTGATTCGCCGCAAGACGTGGCGGTTTGGCCCGCAGATAATATTCATCTTCCGCCCCGGCAGAACGGACAAGGGTATCGCTGTCGATATAATCCGCGATCGAGTCGATAATTATCCCAGCCTGCGCTTTCGTGACACCATTCATCAGCAGCAGCGCTTCAAACACCCGCTGGTTATAAGGTGCCTCATCCTGGGTATCGGTAGGAGCATTACCCAGTGTATTCAGGTTAAAACAGGCCTGATCATCCCTGACCTGCCATTCGATCGTCAGGCCGCTGCCCGGAGACATTTTCTGTGGCTGCGCCCAGTAGTGATCGGTGGACTGAAACTTAGGGTTGTCTTTCAAATCCTGAAGCAGGTTTTCAGTCGCAAACTGTTCTGCAGAATAAATCATCGTCATCAGCTGGAGATTATCTTGCTGATAGGAAGCCCGCTTTACACTGGTCGTTAAGCGGACGCCCATTTCCCCCGCTAACGCAGCCATAACAGCCAGCAGCAGCATGACCACAATCAGAGCGACGCCTTTTTGCGATTTCATTCGTGACTCCCGCCAGAAGGTGTGTCCTCAGCCGGTGGGGAGAGAGGCTGTTCATCGGCCATGGGTTCTTCCTGCCCGCCAGATGACTCACCCTCCTGACTGTTCTCTGACTCACTTTGCTGCTCGCCCTCTGACGCCTCATCGCCTGATTCGGTGTCCTGATAACCAGGCCAGCTTGCCGGCAAAACAAACACACGGTTGATCACACCAAAATCTTTGAGTGTCAGTGTTACCTCAATGCCGGTAGGGGGAGCCTGCCCGGCATCAACCTCTGTTTTCCAGCCTTGCTGATAAAAACGCAGTGACATGTTGTCGACGTTATCCAGCAAAGGGGCATCCAGGGGCGTGCTGTCGTCTGGGGCATCCACGGTACGTTGTACCAGGCGGTGCAGGGTGCCCGCTTTTAGTTGCCAGGTTACCCGAAGGATGTCGGGTGAGCAGCACTGGCCCCAGGTGTTAGGGCGGCTTTGGGTCGTCAAGGCAAAACTGTTGTCATCCTGATGCCAGCTCTGTTCTGCGCCGCGCGGCACTCTGGGCAGGCTTTGCACGATGTCCCGTTCCAGCCGGTTCATGGTCCTGTGCAGCGCATTTATCCGTTGCAGGGCACTCTGGGTACGCTCATTGGTTTTCAGGGCGCCCGATAAGATTTGATACGCCAACATGCTCAGCATTGAGAAGATGAACAGGGCCAGCATCGTTTCTAATAAGGTGAAACCTTTTTGCCGGTTCATGGCGTCGTGTCCTGAACCGGGGGTAACAGGCGAAGCGTCGAGCGCACCGGCGAGCCATCACGGCTTATCGTTAATACCTGCGTACGGTACGCCGCCTCAGGAGAGGCGGTTTTTTGCAGTGCCCATGCCCAGCTCTGGCCGCCCATGTCGACGAAGCCGCTTTGAGAGGATTTACCGCGTTCTGCCGCCGCTCCGGTTAACGTCTGTTCTGCCAGCCAGTTAGCAGACACCCAGTCTGCAAACAGATGGTCTGTCAGGCGCGACGTGGCACTCATCTGACCGCTCATGCTGTTCATCAATGCCAGTGCGGCTCCAGCAAACACAGCAAGTGCAACAATCACTTCCAGCAGCATCATGCCGTGCTGTTGCGATACGCGCCTCATGATGCTGCTGCCTCATTCCGGACAGTGACCGGCCACTGGCCATTACAGGTAAACGTAAATAATGGCCGGTCAGTATCTCGGTCAGTGATCCGCAATTGGAAAGCCGTAATCTCCCCGTCGGGAGAAAAAATGATCTGTGGCGTGTCGCGTGCTTCCATGATTTCGCCATGAATAAACACGCCAGCTTGCCAGGCAGGTGAAAAAGAGTGCATGTGGGCAGGCAGCGGACCTTTAGAGAAAGATACCCATCGCCAGGTGACCGGCGTCGCTTTGCGTTGTTGTGGCGTCATAAACAGATAGCCTGAATCTGTTATCTGTAAGCCTACCGGGGAGCCGGTCATCGCCGCATAATCGGATGCGTACTCCATCAGTGAAACCAGTTTCCCGGTTTCACTGAGTTGCTGGCGCTCTTCAACGCTGCCGGTTGTGCCCATCACCATGACGGCTCCGCCCGCCATGATCATCAGTACCAGCATGATTTCGAGCAGGGTAAAGCCGGCCTGCCTGACCTGTTTCACTTTTTCGGCGCATCCAGTGTCCAGTTGGCAACATCATCCTCTGTACCGGCCTCACCATCCTGACCGGCAGAGAATAGATCGTACTCACCGTGTTCACCCGGCGTAACCAGCAGATAGGCAGCACCCCACGGATCGGTTGGCAGACGTTTGATGTAGCCGTCTTTACGGTAATTTTGCGGCAGCGGTTCAAACTCCGGTGCTTTGACCAACGCTTCCAGGCCCTGTTCGCTGGTCGGGTAGCGGTGATTGTCCAGCTTGTACATGTCCAGCGCATTTTCCAGCGCCACGATATCACTGACCGCTTTTTGACGGTCGGCGCGCTCTTTATTACCCATCAGGTTAGGCACCACCAGGCTGGCCAAAATGCCCATAATCACGATGACCACCATGATTTCCAGCAGGGTGAAACCCCGCTGACGTTGTGTAGAGACTTTATTCATAAATTTCATCCTGTTAACCGGCTAAATTATTAAGTTGTAAAATGGGTTGCAGTATCGACACCACAATAAACAGCACAATGACTGCCATGCTGATCACCAGCCCAGGTTCGAACAGAGCCAATACCAGCGACATACGGTTTTGTAGTGCTTGCTCTTGCGCCGTGGCGGCGCGTTCCATCATGTTGCTCAGATGGCCGCTTTTCTCCCCTGAAGCCAGCATGTACAGCATCATGGGAGAGAAGAGTTCACTTTCAGTCAGGGCGGTATGCAGGGCGCTGCCCTGACGGACATGCTCGCCGGCACGCCGGAGGCGATCACGGATGGCCAGGTTTGAAATCCCTTCCAGCGCGGTGTGCATCCCCTCCAGCAATGGAACGCCACTGGATTGCAAAATACTCAGGGTCCGTAAATAGCGGGCGCTGTTCGTCTCGAGCACCAGCCTGCGCCAGATAGGTAAGCGCATCAGCAAGGCATGAAAACGGAAGCGGTTTTCCGGCCGCCTCAGCCAGACATTGAGGCTGAACAGCGCGATACCGATCAATGCCAGCACCAGCAACCCGTAATCCCTTATGGCGTCACTCACGGCGAGCAAAATCCGGGTGCTGAGAGGCAGTTGATGTTTCATATGGATAAACTGCTCGACCACTTTGGGCACGACTGTGGAAAGCAAAATAGTAATCACGATGATGGCAACCGAAGTGAGCACCATTGGGTAGATCAACGCCTGGGTCATTTTGCTTTTTAGCCGCTGACGGATTTCGTTGTAATCTGCCAGTTTTTCCAGCACCGGGCCGAGCGTGCCGCTTTTCTCACCTGCCATAACCAACGTGCGATAGACCGGATCAAAAATCCGTGGCCAGGCTGCCAGGGTTTCCGCTAAGGGGTGGCCTTCCGTTACCCGTGAACGAATTTCTGTTAATACGTGCCGCAGCTTTTCATTCTGGCTTTGCCGCGCGATGACCCCAATGGCCTCTTCCAGGGGGAGAGCCGCGTTGGCCAGTGTCGCGAGCTGCCGGGTAAACAGGGCGACCTCAGCCGCCGGTAATCGCACACGGCGGGTTCCGTTTCCTGCCAGCAGTTTGAAAGGTGAGCCTGCTGCTTTCATGGAAATCGGTTGTAAACCTTGAGCACGCAGTTTCTGCCGGGCCTGACGGGCGTCATCAGCCTCTACCATGCCGCGCTGGATTTTTCCGCTCGCGGTGTGAGCTCGCCAGGAAAACTTCATTCGATGTGTTCCTCTTGTGCATCTTGTTCCTGGCTGGTGACGCGCATCACTTCTTCCAGGGAGGTCTCACCCGACACTGCTTTCAGCAAGCCGTTTTCCAGCAGACTTTTACTTTGGCGGAGGAACAATCCCTTAATTACCTGCTCATTTTCATTGCCATGAATAGCGGCACGAATGGCTTCATCAACCACCATCACCTCATGAATTGCCAACCGGCCTTTGTAGCCGGTAAACCGGCAGGCCGGGCAGCCAGGCGCATGCCATAACGTGTTGGGAATGGGTGATAACGAGGTCAGCAGTGCCCGTTGATGCGGCTCTATTGCCCGCGGTTGGCGGCACTCAGGGCATAACCGGCGCACCAGCCGCTGCGCCAGCACGCCAATCAGGGATGAGGAAAGCAGGAAAGACTCAATCCCCATATCACGCAGACGGGTTATCGCACCGGTTGCGCTGTTGGTATGCAGGGTTGACATCACCAGGTGGCCGGTCAGTGAGGCCTGAACTGCAATCTGTGCCGTTTCGCTGTCACGGACTTCGCCCACCATCACGATGTCGGGATCCTGACGCAAAATGGCACGCAGGCCACGGGCAAAGGTCATATCCAGCCGGGCATTGACTTGTGTCTGGCCAATGCCTTCCAGCTCATATTCGATAGGATCTTCAACCGTCAGGATATTGCGCTCCTGACTGTTCAACGCGGAAAGCACCGCATACAGCGTGGTACTTTTCCCAGAGCCGGTAGGGCCGGTGACCAGCAGAATGCCGTGAGGCTGTTTAATCAGATGCTGTAAGTTTTCGTAATCACCGGTGGATAGCCCGAGTTTATCCAGGGTAAGCAACAGGTTGTTTTTGTCTAACAAGCGCAGCACCGCCCGCTCACCATATTGCGACGGCAAGGTAGAAACGCGTACATCCACAGCCCGCGATCCCAAACGCAGAGAGATACGCCCATCCTGGGGCAGGCGTTTTTCTGCAATATCGAGTTTCGCCATGACTTTGATGCGTGAAAGCAGCAGCGGCGCGAGTTTTTTACTCGGCTGCAAAATCTGCCGCAATACGCCATCAATACGGAAACGGATGCTCAGGCTGCGCTCAAAGGTTTCAATGTGGATGTCAGACGCACCCTCTTTAACCGCCTCGCTTAAAATCGCATTGATTAAGCGGATGACCGGCGCACTGTTATCGTCTGCCAGCAAGTCTTCGTTGTCCGGCAACTCTTCCGTCAGTGCAAAGAGATCAATGTCCTGATCCAAATCCTGGGCAATTTGCTGTGATTCAACCGCATTATGCTGATAGAGAGCTGAAAGCTGTTCATCAAACGCCGCGGCTTCCAGAGGGCGCAGCGTTACACAGGTACCGGCAACCCGGCGCGCCTCAAGCAGCATGTCTAATGAGATGCCCTGACGGTAAAGCAGCGTATCCTGCGCAACGGCCACACCGGCCTGACGTGCCAGTGAGTATGAAATCCGGGCTGCCGGCCCAGGCTGATGGATCAACGGAAGAGTCTCTTTCATGGCTGCGTCCATTAACCGTGGAAAGGATTACGGGGGCCGTTAACCGGAGCAGGGGCAGCCGGCGCAGCGGGCAGTGGTTCAGGCGGCAATTCCGCTAACTGTGGCCGGCTGTTGGGGGCCACCAGCGTGTTCTCATCCTCTTGGCGGCGCTCTTTCTGGATATTCTGGAAATGGGTGTACTTTTTCTTCGAGACGGAGTGATAGACGTCGTCATCCCGGAGAATGGTCGGCCGGATAAATACCATCAGATTACGTTTCGCTGTTTCGGTGGAGGTGTAACGGAACAGATTGCCAATCAAAGGGATGTCGCCCAAAAGCGGCACTTTGGAATGCGTTTCTTTGCTGGTGTCATCCAGAAGGCCACCCAGCACGACGGTTTCACCGGTGCGCACTAACACAGCATTTTGAATGGTACGGGTATTGAATGTTGGGCCGAGTGAGGATGACTGGCCGCCGGCGCTGTCTACACTCGAGACTTCCTGCTCAATTTCCAGCAGAACAGCATCACCTTCGTTGATTTGTGGCGTAACTTTCAGCTTGGTACCAATCGTTTTACGCTCTACGGTATTAAAGACGTTGTCGCCCGAAGTGGTCTGTGAACCGGAAAGCACAGGAACATCCTGCCCCACATTCACCGACGCCTCTTTATTATCCAGGGTGACAATGCTGGGGGTCGCCAGAATGTCATTCTTATTGTTCGTGGAGAGGGCGGTCAGCAACGCGCTCCAGTCCCCTTCAAAAAAGCCGGCGACAAACCCGTTATAATTTGCGAGAGCAGCAGGCAGTTCATCAGAATTGATGCCACTGTTTTGTGCGTTAGCCAGAGAGAAAATCGGCACGCCGGTATTTGTAAACTGCGTACCACCCACCTTGCTGTTTGCCCATTGCACGCCAAGGTTCAGCCCATTGCCGTCCTGTACTTCAACGATAATCGCCTCTACCAGCACCTGAGCACGGCGGATGTCCAGCTTGGCGATGACATCGGCTAATGGCTGCATCACATCAGGCTGGGCAGTAATGACCAGGGAGTTAGTCTGTTCATCCGCGGTAATCGACAAGGAGGTATTGCCGGTGGAGGACGGATCTGACGACCCTTCCGTCTCTTTTTCTTTGGCAATTTTTTCACTGATACCTGTCAGCACCTCAACCAGTTTGTCGGCTTTGGCATAATTCAGGTAAAACACGCGTGTATTGCCCTGTTCGGCGCTGTCCTGATCCAATTTCGCCACCAATGAAGTAATGCGCTGGCGCACTTTGTCTGAACCGCTGACTAACAAGGTGTTGGTGCGTTTATCTGCCACGATTTTCGGCATCAGCATGTTGCTGGACTGCCCTTTTGATTCTTCGCGGGTCAGGGAGTTAAGCACTTCTGCCAGTTCCGTAGCTGAAGCATATTTCAGCTTGATCAATTGCTGATGTTGCTGGCCAATGACATCGACCCGTTTGATAACTTCTACCAGCCGGTTGATCAGAGAGGCCTTGCCGGTCAGCATCAGCACATTAGACGGATCATAATTGACTACGTTGCCTACGCCATTGCTGTCGCTCATCTGCCGGAGCAGGGGAGCAAGCTCACGTGCCGGCACATGTTGCAGCGCAATAACCCGGGTAATGACTTCATCCCCTTTGCCAGGACGGATATCATCCACTAAATGTCCGGGTGACGTTTTTAAGGTGGCAGAGCGCACAACTTTTAACAGGCCATTATCCAGCGTAACAACGGAAAACCCATATAAGTCCAGCACGCTCAGGAAGAACTGATAATACTCTTCATTATCGAAACTGTTATAGCTGCGAACAGAAATGGTGCCGTTGACGGATGGGTCAACCAGGATGGTTTTGTTCATGTTTTTACTGACAACATCAACAAATTCCTTAATGTCGGCATTCTTAAAGTTTGCTGAGAATTGTTCTGCGTAGCTTTTGGGAGTAGTCAGAGTGGCCAGCATCATCAGCGTTAAAATAAAGGAGTTATTCTTGCGCATGGTTATTAATTAACTTTTCATTGATATCGTTTAAACTTAAATTGAACAGTGATTTCTGGTTGTTTCGCATAATAACCAGTTGCACGGTAAGTGATTGCTGCCAGGCCGCTCTGGCTTGGTCAATATTAGAGGGAACAGTTAAATCATATTCATCAATCTTTACTACAATATCACCAGGGTGTAACCCAAAATGGGCGAACATCTCTTTCTGTTTTCCCGGCAGGATTCGTAACCCAACTAATGCATTTTTTTGATAAACAGGGCTTGTAATGATGTAATCATCCCAATCCCGCCCTTTTTCTTCTGCATTCTCAGGGGGCGTATTATTGACCTGGTTCTCTGAAGGCATTGCAGTGCGTTCTACTAAGATCAGGCTAAAAACTTTCCCATTCTCTTTGATTTCAATCGTATTATCGCCGATTTTGTTGATGAATCCCTCTGGTGGGGTAGAGAGCTTATCGCCTTCACGGTAGGTATGCTGCGCCCCGTTCTCCATCACAATAGCCAGTGAACGCCCCGGCTGATTACTGGCGATAATGCCGGTAAGCGTGATATTCCGTGAGGGCGCCACGTCTTCCTGTTGGGTCTCTGCGACGACGTTATCCGGCTGAAATTTTGCCAGTCTGCTTTGGAATTCATCAGCATTAATGACATGTTCATCACCCGGATAAGACGGGCCGGCCGGTTCTTTTAATATATATAAAAGAGATATATTTTTAACATAAAAGCCCGACACCATAATTCCTAACAATAAAGCAACAGGGATAATTATATTTTGTAAGTTACAAAAAAATAACTTTTTGGTTTTCTGTAACACAATGCGCCCGCTTCAATATCAATTATTGTGTGTTAGTTTGCACTAGAATAATTGCATGATATAGTTAATAGCCATTTTATTCAAATGGAGTTTTATCCGACATAAAAATATTTTGCAAGTCTTTGAGAAATCAATTTTAAGAGTAAAACATTCATGAAATTCCAAGTCGATGAATCCTGGTTTAACTATGAATTCATTTTTGATACATATAGAACCGCAAAAGATTATTTGAGCGATGAATTGTTACTGTCCGGGATTGGACTGATAGTTGGCGAGGCAGGATGTGGGAAGACGGCACTGGCAAAAGATATTTTGCGCATTAATCAGGGGGCGTTTCTGCTGCTTACTGCCCGCAAAGAGAATGATGAATTGCTATTAATAGATTCTTCATGGGATACCGTAAATAAAATTAATCTTCGCCCCTCTTTTTCTTTGAATCTATGGGAAAAATTTCTTTATGAAACTCAGAAAATAAATACGCCGGTATTAATTGTTCTGGATAATGCTCATTATATTAACCAACAATTAACTACGCTGGTTTACTTATTTAGTGAGTTTAGGAAACATGCCAGGCAGCCTCTTTCTCTGCTGATCGTTGGCGAAAATTCACTTTTGAAAAACAAAAGCTTATCAAATTATCATCCGGGCGCACTGCGCTTGCCACTTTATGATGAGAAAGCCTGTTTGTCAGTGGTTAACCAAACCATCATGGAGAGAGAAGGGGAAGATCATGCCGCTACGTTTACGCTTCCTTATATCAAGTACATCCAGTACGCAGCGAAAGGGAATCCCGAGAGCATCTCGCGCCTTGTGAATATGGCCCGCCAGATTGCCTGGATAGAGCAGGGGACAACCTCTTCTCTGCATTGGCGGCATATCAAACTCGCGGTGCGTGAATCAGGGAAAAGCCGGCGTGCCAGGAAGACAATGCTCTTATTGTTAATCGGCTACGCCGGTTTTGCGGCGCTTCTTGGTTGGCACTGTACCGGCATGGTGTCACCGTACCTGCCCGTCCCTGAATGGTTAAGGCCGGAACCGGTGGCAGCGATGATCCCTGCTCCGCCGCCGGCCATTGATGACCAGCCCGCGACTGAGCGCCAGGCCATGCAGCAACTTTTCCGGGCCTGGGGCTATGACGTGGCTGAGGAGGATGCCTGGTGTGATCAAACCGCACAGGCAGGCTTACAGTGTGAGACGGCAAAAGCAGACTATGACGCACTACAGAAACAAGGCTTGCCCTGGATAGCGCAGTTCCATCTCAGTAATAAGACCCGTTATGCCGTGGTCATCCGGATGGGCAAAGATGACCTCGATCTGCTTTTAGGCCAGCAGACCTGGACGGTGAAGAAATCCTGGTTCCTGGCTGCATGGAAAGGGGAATATATCCTGTTCTGGAAACCTGCACCGTCTGGAAAAACATCTGTGTCGGCAGCAAGTTCTGATGAAGACATCCTATGGCTGAATACAATGCTCAGCCGTGCCCTGCATCTTCCTTTACCTGAGGACGTGCGGTGGAATGCCTTACTCGTAGAAAAAATCAAAAAATTCCAGCAAAGCAGAGGGCTGCACCCTGACGGCGCGCCCGGCAAAGCAACCTTGATCCAGCTTTGGCTCAGCGTTGAACAAAGCGCCCTCTTAGTGCCAGAAAATGAAAGCGCAGAAAAAGGAGAAGGGCAATGAGCTTCCGTCTACATCAGGCAATGAATTTGCGCCTGCAGGGTGGGGCACCGGCAAAACTCCGGGCACCTTTTAAAAGAACATGCATCAAAGCCGGTGGCCTGCTTTTATGGGGATGTTGGATGGGGCTCTTTGCCGTTCAGGGCGCATATCTGCACATAGCCTGGACATCCCGTCATCCGGAGCCGCCTGTTCTGCAGGGGCCCTCGCAAGATAGAGAGTATACCCTCTCTCCTATGCATTATCTGTTCAAGACCCGGCCACTCCCTGCCGCGAACGAACCGGAAGCGGAAACGGAACCTGTCGAGAATATCGCGGAGCCGATGGACGACCAGGCCGAAGCAGAAGACATTAATGAAGAGGAAGATGTGGCGCTGGTTGAAGAAGAGGCTGATACAACAATAAGTAAAGATGACACCGTCGATCCTGCCTTAAAAGCCCGTGTTCAACAGGCCTTGGCAGAACTGGAAGAAGATGACCCGGCGTAGTAACAACAGGTAAAATAAAAGGCGCGCTAATACGTTTTTCCTGCAGGTTATGGTTGCTTCCTAAGCAGGAATGCGTATAATGCGCGGGCTTACCTAATCTTGGTAGGTCTGATCCGTTGCGGATCAGTAACCATGTCATCAATAACGACTGGTTAACAATACTCCCGATATGGGGGTTATATGCTGAACGATTACACTCCCCCATCAATCGAAATGGGTGTGAGGAGTAATTATTTACGTTTATAAATAATTGGAGCTCTGGTCTCATGCAGAACCAAAGAATCCGTATCCGCCTGAAAGCGTTTGATCATCGTCTGATCGATCAATCAACCGCGGAAATCGTCGAGACTGCTAAGCGCACTGGTGCGCAAGTCCGTGGTCCGATCCCGCTGCCGACCCGCAAAGAGCGCTTTACCATTCTGATCTCTCCGCACGTCAACAAAGACGCGCGTGATCAGTATGAAATCCGCACTCACAAGCGTCTGGTTGACATCGTTGAGCCAACCGAGAAAACCGTTGATGCTCTGATGCGTCTGGATCTGGCTGCCGGTGTAGACGTGCAGATCAGCCTGGGTTAATCAGGTCATTGAGCGATTGAGAGGTTGAAACAATGATTGGTTTAGTCGGTAAAAAAGTGGGTATGACCCGCATCTTCACTGAAGAAGGCGTATCTATCCCTGTAACCGTTATCGAAATTGAAGCTAACCGCGTTACTCAGGTCAAAGACCTGGCCAACGATGGTTATCGCGCTATCCAGGTTACCACCGGTGCTAAAAAAGCAAACCGTGTAACCAAACCGGAAGCGGGTCACTTCGCTAAAGCTGGCGTTGAAGCCGGCCGTCTCCTGCGTGAATTCCGTCTGTCTGAAGGCGAAGAGTTCACTGTAGGTCAGAACATTAGCGTTGAAATTTTCGCAGACGTTAAAAAAGTAGACGTTACCGGTACTTCTAAAGGTAAAGGTTTTGCTGGCACTGTTAAGCGCTGGAACTTCCGTACCCAAGACGCTACCCACGGTAACTCCTTGTCTCACCGCGTTCCGGGTTCTATCGGTCAGAACCAGACTCCGGGCAAAGTGTTCAAAGGCAAGAAAATGGCAGGGCAGCTGGGTAATGAGCGCGTAACCGTTCAGAGCCTGGACGTAGTACGCGTTGACGCTGAGCGCAACCTGCTGCTGGTTAAGGGTGCTGTTCCGGGAGCTACCGGTAGCAACCTGATCGTTAAACCAGCTGTTAAAGCGTGAGGAGCCAGGTAATGGAATTAGTATTGAAAGACGCGCAGAGCGCGCTGACTGTTTCCGAAACCACCTTCGGTCGTGATTTTAACGAAGCGCTGGTTCACCAGGTTGTTGTTGCTTACGCAGCAGGCGCCCGCCAGGGTACTCGCGCGCAGAAAACTCGCGCTGAAGTGACTGGTTCTGGCAAAAAGCCATGGCGTCAGAAAGGTACCGGCCGTGCGCGTTCTGGTTCTGTAAAGAGCCCGATCTGGCGTTCCGGTGGTGTGACCTTTGCTGCTAAGCCTCAGGACCACAGTCAGAAAGTAAACAAAAAGATGTACCGCGGCGCGCTGAAAAGCATCCTGTCCGAGCTGGTACGTCAAGAACGTCTGATCGTTGTCGAGAAGTTCTCTGTTGAAGCACCGAAAACCAAGCTGCTGGCACAGAAACTGAAAGACATGGCGCTGGAAGACGTGCTGATCATCACCGGTGAACTGGATGAGAATCTGTTCCTGGCTGCCCGTAACCTGTACAAGGTTGACGTGCGTGATGTAGCAGGTATCGATCCAGTTAGCCTGATCGCCTTCGACAAAGTAGTTATGACTGCTGATGCTGTGAAGCAAGTTGAGGAGATGCTGGCATGATTCGTGAAGAACGTCTGCTGAAAGTACTGCGCGCGCCGCACGTTTCTGAAAAAGCGTCTGCTGCGATGGAAAAGAACAACACCATCGTTCTCAAAGTTGCTAAAGACGCGACTAAAGCAGAAATCAAAGCTGCTGTGCAGAAACTGTTTGAAGTCGAAGTCGAAGACGTAAACACCTTGCTGGTAAAAGGCAAAGTGAAGCGTCATGGACAGCGTGTTGGTCGTCGTAGCGACTGGAAAAAAGCTTACGTCACCCTGAAAGAAGGCCAGAATCTGGACTTCATCAGCGGCGCAGAGTAAGTCGGAGGAGTAAGAACAATGGCAATTGTTAAATGTAAACCTACATCTCCGGGTCGTCGCCACGTTGTTAAAGTGGTTAACCCTGAGCTGCACAAGGGTAAACCTTATGCCCCGCTGCTGGAAAAACTGAGCAAAAGCGGTGGTCGTAACAACAATGGCCGTATCACCACCCGTCATATCGGTGGTGGCCACAAGCAACATTATCGTCTGGTTGACTTCAAGCGCAACAAAGACGGTATCGCTGCAGTGGTTGAGCGTCTGGAGTACGATCCGAACCGTTCCGCGAACATCGCGCTGGTTCTGTACAAAGACGGCGAACGCCGTTACATCCTGGCGCCGAAAGGCCTGAAAGCAGGTGACCAGATTCAATCTGGCGTTGATGCGGCAATCAAAACGGGTAACACCCTGCCGATGCGCAACATCCCAGTTGGTTCAACGGTTCATAACGTAGAAATGAAACCAGGTAAAGGCGGCCAGCTGGCTCGTTCTGCCGGTGCCTACGTTCAGATCGTTGCACGTGATGGTTCCTACGTAACTCTGCGTCTGCGCTCCGGCGAAATGCGTAAAGTTCTGGCTGACTGCCGCGCTACCCTGGGCGAAGTTGGCAATGCAGAACACATGCTGCGCGTTCTGGGTAAAGCAGGTGCTGCACGTTGGCGTGGTGTTCGTCCTACCGTTCGCGGTACGGCGATGAACCCAGTCGATCACCCGCACGGTGGTGGTGAAGGTCGTAACTTTGGTAAGCACCCGGTAACTCCGTGGGGCGTTCAGACCAAAGGTAAGAAGACCCGTAGCAACAAGCGTACTGACAAGTTCATCGTACGTCGCCGTAGTAAAAAATAATTAGAGGATAAGCCATGCCACGTTCTCTCAAGAAAGGTCCTTTTATTGACCTGCACTTGCTGAAGAAGGTAGAGAAAGCGGTGGAAAGCGGTGACAAGAAGCCTTTGCGCACTTGGTCCCGTCGTTCAACGATCTTTCCTAACATGATCGGTTTGACCATCGCTGTCCATAATGGTCGTCAGCACGTACCAGTGTTCGTTTCCGATGAAATGGTCGGTCACAAACTGGGTGAATTCGCGCCGACCCGTACTTATCGCGGCCATGCGGCTGATAAAAAAGCTAAAAAGCGCTAAGGTAGGAGGAAGAGATGGAAACTATCGCTAAACATCGCCACGCTCGTTCTTCTGCTCAGAAGGTTCGCCTTGTTGCTGACCTGATCCGCGGTAAGAAAGTGTCGCAAGCTCTGGAAACTCTGACCTACACCAACAAAAAAGCTGCTGGTCTGGTTAAGAAAGTGCTGGAGTCTGCCATTGCTAACGCAGAACACAACGATGGCGCTGACATCGATGATCTGAAAGTCACGAAAATCTTCGTCGACGAAGGCCCAAGCATGAAGCGCATTATGCCGCGTGCAAAAGGTCGTGCAGATCGCATCCTGAAGCGCACCAGCCACATTACTGTGGTTGTGTCCGATCGCTGAGACTCTGGAGACTAGCAATGGGTCAGAAAGTACATCCTAATGGTATTCGCCTGGGTATTGTCAAACCTTGGAACTCTACTTGGTATGCGAATACCAAAGAATTCGCTGACAACCTGGACAGCGACTTTAAAGTTCGTCAATTCCTGACTAAGGAATTGTCGAAAGCTTCCGTTTCTCGCATCGTTATCGAGCGTCCTGCGAAGAGCATCCGTGTGACCATTCACACTGCTCGTCCTGGCATCGTTATCGGCAAGAAAGGTGAAGATGTCGAAAAACTGCGTAAGGTCGTAGCGGATATCGCTGGCGTTCCTGCACAGATTAACATCGCCGAAGTCCGTAAACCGGAACTGGACGCAAAATTGGTTGCTGACAGCATCACTTCACAGCTGGAACGTCGCGTTATGTTCCGTCGTGCTATGAAGCGTGCAGTACAGAACGCAATGCGTCTTGGCGCTAAAGGTATCAAAGTTGAAGTAAGCGGCCGTCTTGGCGGTGCTGAAATCGCGCGTACCGAATGGTACCGTGAAGGTCGTGTTCCGTTGCACACTCTGCGTGCGGACATCGATTACAACACATCTGAAGCGCACACCACTTATGGTGTAATCGGCGTTAAGGTATGGATCTTCAAAGGTGAGATCCTGGGTGGTATGGCTGCCGTTGAACAACCGGAAAAACCGGCTGCTCAACCTAAAAAGCAGCAGCGTAAAGGCCGCAAGTAAGGAGAGTCGCTGATGTTACAACCAAAGCGTACAAAATTCCGTAAGGTGCACAAGGGCCGCAACCGTGGTCTGGCGCAAGGTACGGATGTTAGCTTCGGCACTTTCGGTCTGAAAGCTGTTGGCCGTGGCCGTCTGACTGCTCGTCAAATCGAAGCAGCTCGTCGTGCAATGACTCGTGCAGTTAAGCGTCAAGGTAAAATCTGGATCCGTGTATTCCCGGACAAACCGATTACCGAGAAGCCGCTTGAAGTGCGTATGGGTAAAGGTAAGGGTAACGTGGAGTATTGGGTTGCCCTGATCCAGCCTGGTAAAGTCCTGTACGAAATGGACGGCGTGCCGGAAGAGCTGGCCCGTGAGGCGTTCAAGCTGGCAGCAGCTAAACTGCCGATCAAAACCACCTTTGTAACTAAGACGGTGATGTAATGAAAGCACAAGAGCTGCGTGAAAAAAGCGTTGAAGAGCTGAACACCGAGCTGCTCAACCTGCTGCGTGAGCAATTCAACTTGCGCATGCAAGCGGCGAGTGGCCAGCTGCAACAAACTCACCTGTTGAAACAAGTGCGTCGTAACGTCGCACGCGTTAAGACTTTACTGACTGAAAAGGCGGGTGCGTAAATGACTGACACTATCCGTACTCTGCAAGGTCGCGTTGTTAGTGACAAAATGGAAAAATCCATTGTTGTTGCTATCGAACGTACGGTGAAGCACCCGATCTACGGGAAATTCATCAAACGTACGACCAAGCTGCACGTACACGACGAGAACAACGAATGTGGTATCGGTGACGTGGTAGAAATCCGCGAATGCCGTCCACTGTCTAAGACTAAATCTTGGACGTTGGTTCGCGTTGTAGAGAAAGCGATTCTGTAATAGAGTAGCGGCCTCTCACTTAACAAACGGCTCAGAAAACGAGCCGTTTGTTTTTTCTACCCATACGTAGGAAGCGGTGTTATAATGCTGCGCCCTTGGTTATGGGGCTTTTCAACGGCCTGAAAATTAACTTAGGTCTTTAAAGTAGTAGTTGACATTAGCGGAGCACTAAAATGATCCAAGAACAGACTATGCTGACCGTCGCCGACAACTCCGGTGCACGTCGCGTAATGTGTATCAAGGTTCTAGGTGGCTCGCACCGTCGCTACGCAGGCGTCGGCGACATCATCAAAATTACCATCAAGGAAGCAATTCCTCGCGGTAAGGTGAAGAAAGGCGATGTGCTGAAGGCGGTAGTGGTGCGCACCAAGAAGGGTGTACGTCGCCCGGACGGTTCTGTCATTCGCTTCGATGGTAATGCATGCGTTATTTTGAACAATAACAGCGAGCAACCAATCGGTACGCGTATTTTTGGGCCGGTAACTCGTGAACTGCGTAACGAAAAGTTCATGAAAATTATCTCTCTGGCACCAGAAGTACTCTAAGGAGCGAACCATGGCAGCGAAAATCCGTCGTGATGACGAAGTTATCGTGCTTACCGGGAAAGACAAAGGTAAACGCGGTAAAGTAAAAAATGTCCTGTCTGCTGGCAAGGTCATTGTAGAAGGTATCAACCTGGTTAAGAAACACCAGAAGCCGGTTCCGGCTCTGAACCAACCAGGTGGCATTGTTGAAAAAGAAGCTGCTATTCAGGTTTCCAACATCGCTCTCTACAATGCTGCGACCGGCAAGGCTGACCGTGTAGGCTTTAGATTCGAAGACGGCAAAAAAGTCCGTTTCTTCAAGTCTAACAGCGAAACTATCAAGTAATTTGGAGTAATACGATGGCGAAACTGCATGATTACTACAAAGACGAGGTAGTCAAACAACTGATGTCTCAGTTTGGCTACAACTCTGTCATGCAAGTCCCTCGGGTCGAGAAGATCACCCTGAACATGGGTGTTGGTGAAGCTATTGCCGACAAGAAACTGCTGGACAATGCAGCAGCTGACTTGACAGCAATCTCCGGCCAAAAGCCGTTGATCACCAAAGCACGCAAATCTGTTGCAGGCTTCAAAATCCGCCAGGGCTATCCGATCGGCTGTAAAGTAACTCTGCGCGGCGAACGCATGTGGGAGTTCTTTGAGCGTCTGATTTCCATTGCTGTACCGCGTATCCGTGACTTCCGTGGCCTGTCCGCTAAGTCATTCGATGGCCGTGGTAACTACAGCATGGGCGTGCGTGAACAGATCATCTTCCCGGAAATCGACTACGACAAAGTCGATCGCGTTCGTGGTTTGGATATTACCATTACCACCACTGCGAAATCCGATGATGAAGGCCGCGCACTGCTGGCTGCCTTTAACTTCCCGTTCCGCAAGTAAGGTAGGGTTACTAATGGCTAAGCAATCCATGAAAGCACGCGAAGTCAAGCGCGTGAAATTAGCAGACAAATTCTTTGCTAAACGCACAGAACTGAAAGCTATCATCTCTGATGTGAACGCTTCCGACGAAGATCGTTGGGATGCCGTTCTCAAGCTGCAGACTCTGCCGCGTGATTCCAGCCCGTCACGTCAGCGTAACCGCTGCCGTCAAACTGGTCGTCCGCACGCTTTCCTGCGGAAGTTCGGGTTGAGCCGTATTAAAGTCCGTGAAGCCGCTATGCGCGGTGAAATCCCGGGCTTGAAAAAGGCTAGCTGGTAATTGTCACCAATTGAATCACGGGAGTAAAGACAGATGAGCATGCAAGATCCGATCGCGGATATGCTGACCCGTATCCGTAACGGTCAGGCCGCGAACAAAGTTGCGGTCACCATGCCTTCCTCCAAGCTGAAATTGGCAATTGCCAACGTGCTGAAGGAAGAAGGTTATATTGAAGATTTCAAAATCGAAGGCGACACCAAGCCGGTTCTGGAACTGGTACTGAAGTACTTCCAGGGCAAGGCAGTGGTAGAAAGCATTCAGCGTATCAGCCGCCCAGGTCTGCGCATCTATAAGAAAAAAGATGAGCTGCCAAAAGTTATGGCCGGCCTGGGTATTGCTGTCATTTCTACCTCTAAAGGTGTTATGACCGATCGTGCAGCTCGCCAGGCTGGTCTTGGTGGCGAGATTATCTGCTACGTAGCTTAATTCGGGAGGAAAGAATGTCTCGTGTTGCAAAAGCACCCGTCGTCATTCCTGCCGGCGTAGAGGTAAAACTCAACGGTCAGGTTATTTCGATTAAGGGTAAGAACGGCGAGCTGACTCGTACTATCCACAGCGCCGTTGAAGTTAAACAGGAAGAAAACGCACTGACTTTCGGTCCACGCGAAGGTGCTGTTGACGGTTGGGCCCAAGCGGGTACCACTCGTGCTCTGTTGAACGCAATGGTAGTTGGTGTTACCGAAGGCTTCACCAAGAAGCTTCAGCTGGTAGGTGTTGGTTACCGTGCCGCAGTTAAAGGCAACGCGGTGAGTTTAGCCCTGGGCTTCTCTCATCCTGTTGAACATGCACTGCCGGCAGGTATTACTGCTGAATGCCCGACCCAAACTGAAATCGTGCTGAAAGGCGCAGATAAGCAGTTGATTGGTCAGGTTGCAGCGGACCTGCGTGCCTACCGTCGTCCTGAGCCTTACAAAGGCAAGGGTGTCCGTTACGCCGACGAAGTCGTGCGTACCAAAGAGGCTAAGAAGAAGTAAGGTAACACTATGGATAAGAAATCTGCTCGTATCCGTCGTGCGACCCGCGCACGCCGCAAGCTCAAAGAATTGGGCGCGACTCGCCTGGTGGTACATCGTACCCCGCGTCATATCTACGCACAGGTCATCGCTCCGAACGGTTCTGAAGTATTGGTAGCCGCTTCTACTGTAGAAAAAGCTATCACTGAGCAATTGAAGTATACCGGTAACAAAGATGCTGCTGCAGCTGTAGGTAAAGCTATTGCTGAGCGCGCATTGGAAAAAGGGATTAAAGATGTATCCTTTGACCGTTCCGGTTTCCAATATCATGGTCGAGTCCAGGCACTGGCAGATGCTGCCCGTGAAGCTGGCCTTCAGTTCTAAGGTAGAGGTGTAAGATGTCACACATCGAAAAACAAGCTGGCGAACTGCAGGAAAAGCTGATCGCGGTAAACCGCGTATCTAAAACCGTAAAAGGTGGCCGTATTTTCAGCTTTACCGCACTGACTGTAGTTGGTGATGGTAACGGTCGCGTAGGTTTTGGCTACGGCAAAGCACGCGAAGTTCCGGCAGCGATCCAGAAAGCGATGGAAAAAGCCCGTCGCAACATGATGAATGTCGCGCTGAACAGCGGCACCCTGCAGCACCCTGTTAAAGGTGCGCATACGGGTTCCCGTGTGTTCATGCAGCCGGCTTCCGAAGGTACCGGTATTATTGCCGGTGGTGCAATGCGCGCCGTCCTGGAAGTCGCAGGGGTTCACAACGTATTGGCAAAAGCCTATGGTTCCACCAACCCGATTAACGTGGTTCGTGCAACTATTGACGCTCTGGCGAATATGAAGTCCCCAGAAATGGTCGCTGCCAAGCGTGGTAAATCCGTTGAAGAAATTCTGGGGTAATAACCATGGCAAAGACTATTAAAGTAACTCAAATTCGCAGCTCTATTGGCCGTTTGCCGAAACACAAGGCAACTCTGGTTGGTCTTGGTCTGCGTCGTATTGGTCATACTGTTGAGCGTGAAGATACTCCCGCTGTACGTGGTATGATCAACCTGGTTTCCTACATGGTTAAGGTTGAGGAGTAACAGATGCGTTTAAATACTCTGTCTCCGGCTGAAGGTGCCAAGCATGCGCCGAAGCGTGTAGGTCGTGGTATTGGTTCTGGCCTGGGTAAAACCGGCGGCCGTGGTCACAAAGGTCAGAACTCTCGTTCTGGCGGTGGCGTACGTCGCGGGTTCGAAGGTGGTCAGATGCCGCTGTACCGTCGTTTGCCGAAATTCGGCTTCACTTCTCGCAAAGCTATGATCACGGCAGAAGTTCGTCTGTCTGAACTGGCTCAAGTAGAAGGCGATGTTATCGACCTGAACACGCTGAAAGCCGCTAACGTAGTTGGTACTCAGATTGAATTCGCTAAAGTTATGCTGTCTGGCGAAATCAATCGTGCAGTAACCGTACGTGGTCTGCGTGTCACCAAAGGCGCTCGTGCTGCTATCGAAGCTGCTGGCGGTAAAATTGAGGAATAAGTAGCAGATGGCTAAGCAACCAGGATTAGATTTTCAAAGTGCTAAAGGTGGACTTGGCGAACTGAAGCGCAGACTTTTGTTTGTTATCGGGGCGCTCATAGTTTTCCGTATCGGCTCTTTTATTCCGATTCCTGGTATCGATGCCACTGTGCTTGCGAAATTGCTCGAGCAACAGCGTGGTACCATCATTGAAATGTTCAACATGTTCTCTGGTGGTGCCCTTAGTCGTGCTTCTATCTTTGCTTTGGGTATCATGCCGTATATTTCGGCATCGATTATTATCCAACTGTTAACCGTGGTTCATCCCGCGTTAGCAGAAATTAAGAAAGAAGGGGAGGCTGGCCGTCGCAAGATAAGCCAGTACACCCGTTATGGCACGCTGGTATTGGCAATATTTCAGTCTATCGGTATTGCTACCGGTCTTCCGAATATGCCTGGTATGCAAGGTCTGGTCTTAAATCCAGGCTTTGCATTCTACTTTACCGCTGTAGTTAGCCTGGTTACCGGGACGATGTTCCTTATGTGGCTTGGCGAACAGATTACTGAACGTGGTATTGGTAACGGTATCTCGATCATAATCTTTGCTGGTATCGTTGCTGGTCTGCCTCCGGCAGTTGCACATACCATTGAGCAAGCTCGACAAGGCGACCTGCACTTCCTTCTGTTGCTGTTGGTTGCAGTTTTAGTGTTTGCGGTGACTTTCTTTGTAGTGTTCGTCGAGCGTGGCCAACGACGTATTGTTGTCAACTACGCTAAACGTCAACAAGGCCGTCGCGTTTATGCAGCACAGAGTACGCACTTACCGCTGAAAGTGAACATGGCAGGGGTTATCCCAGCAATTTTCGCCTCTAGCATTATTCTGTTCCCGGCCACGATTGCATCCTGGTTTGGGGGCGGTACCGGTTGGAACTGGCTGACAACGATTTCGCTGTATCTGCAGCCTGGACAACCGCTTTATGTGTTACTCTATGCGACTGCGATCATCTTCTTCTGTTTCTTCTATACGGCTCTGGTTTTCAACCCGCGTGAAACAGCAGATAACCTGAAGAAGTCCGGTGCATTCGTGCCAGGAATTCGTCCGGGAGAGCAAACGGCGAAATACATTGATAAAGTGATGACGCGCTTAACCTTAATTGGTGCATTGTATATTACTTTTATCTGCCTTATCCCGGAGTTCATGCGTGACGCAATGAAAGTACCTTTCTACTTTGGTGGTACTTCACTGTTAATCGTTGTTGTTGTCATCATGGACTTTATGGCTCAAGTGCAAACTCTGATGATGTCCAGTCAGTACGAGTCTGCATTGAAGAAAGCAAACCTGAAAGGCTATAACCGCTAATTAGGTGCGTTTGAGAAGTTACGGAGAGTAAAAATGAAAGTTCGTGCTTCCGTCAAGAAATTATGTCGTAACTGCAAAATCGTTAAGCGTAACGGTGTCGTTCGTGTGATTTGCAGCAGCGAGCCGAAGCATAAACAGCGTCAAGGCTGATTATCTCGCATATTTTTCTTGCAAAGTTGGGTTGAGCTGGCTAGATTAGCCAGCCAATCTTTTGTATGTCGCTGCAATACTATTTGAGTATCCTGAAAACGGGCTTTTCAGAATGGTGTTGCCGTATAAAAATGTAGGAGTGCATAGTGGCCCGTATAGCAGGCATTAACATTCCTGATCAAAAACATACCGTGATCGCGTTAACCTCGATCTATGGTATCGGTAAAACTCGCTCACAGGCTATCTGTGCAGCAGCGGGTATTGCTGAAAATGTTAAGATCAGTGAGCTGTCTGAAGAGCAAATCGATAAGCTGCGTGACGAAGTTGCCAAATTTGTTGTAGAAGGTGATCTGCGTCGTGAAGTGACCCTGAGCATCAAGCGTCTTATGGACCTTGGTACCTATCGTGGTTTGCGTCATCGTCGTGGTCTTCCGGTTCGCGGCCAGCGTACCAAGACCAACGCCCGTACCCGTAAGGGTCCGCGCAAACCGATCAAGAAATAATCGGGGTGATTGAATAATGGCAAAGGCACCTGTTCGTACACGTAAGCGTGTAAGAAAACAAGTCTCTGACGGCGTGGCTCATATCCATGCTTCTTTCAACAACACCATTGTTACCATTACTGATCGTCAGGGTAATGCTTTGGGTTGGGCAACAGCTGGTGGTTCCGGTTTCCGTGGTTCTCGTAAATCCACTCCGTTCGCAGCTCAGGTTGCAGCAGAGCGCTGCGCTGACGCAGTGAAAGAATACGGTATTAAGAACCTGGAAGTTATGGTTAAAGGACCTGGTCCGGGCCGTGAGTCTACTATCCGCGCTCTGAACGCGGCTGGTTTCCGCATCACTAATATTACTGATGTGACTCCGATCCCTCATAACGGTTGTCGTCCGCCGAAAAAGCGTCGCGTATAACGCTGCTTTTAGGATTGTTGGAGAAAGAAAATGGCAAGATATTTGGGTCCTAAGCTCAAGCTGAGCCGTCGTGAGGGCACAGACCTGTTCCTTAAGTCTGGCGTTCGCGCGATCGATACCAAGTGTAAGATTGAACAAGCTCCTGGTCAGCATGGTGCGCGTAAACCGCGTCTGTCTGACTATGGTGTACAGTTGCGTGAAAAGCAAAAAGTTCGCCGTATGTATGGCGTGCTGGAGCGTCAGTTCCGTAACTATTATAAAGAAGCAGCCCGTCTGAAAGGCAACACCGGTGAAAACCTGTTGCAACTGCTGGAAGGTCGTCTGGACAACGTTGTTTACCGTATGGGCTTCGGCGCTACGCGTGCAGAAGCACGTCAGCTGGTTAGCCACAAAGCTATCATGGTAAACGGTCGCGTTGTTAACATCGCTTCTTATCAGGTATCTCCGAATGACGTAGTCAGCATCCGTGAGAAAGCTAAAAAGCAATCTCGCGTTAAGGCCGCTTTGGAGCTGGCTGAACAGCGTGAAAAGCCGACTTGGCTGGAAGTTGATGCTGCTAAGATGGAAGGTGTGTTCAAGCGTAATCCTGAACGTGCCGATCTGTCTGCGGACATTAACGAACACCTGATCGTCGAGCTTTACTCCAAGTAAAGCTTAGTACCAAAGAGAGGACACAATGCAGGGTTCTGTGACAGAGTTTCTAAAACCGCGCCTGGTAGATATCGAGCAAGTCAGTTCGACGCACGCCAAGGTGACCCTTGAGCCGTTAGAGCGTGGCTTTGGCCATACTCTCGGCAACGCACTGCGCCGTATTCTGCTTTCATCCATGCCGGGTTGCGCGGTGACCGAGGTTGAGATTGATGGTGTACTGCATGAGTACAGCACCAAAGAAGGCGTACAGGAAGATATCCTGGAGATCCTGCTCAACCTGAAAGGGCTGGCGGTGAGAGTTCAAGGCAAAGATGAAGTTATTCTTACCCTGAATAAATCTGGCATTGGCCCTGTGACTGCAGCCGACATTACCCATGATGGTGATGTCGAAATCGTCAAGCCGCAACATGTTATCTGCCATCTGACCGATGAGAACGCTGCTATCAGCATGCGTATCAAAATTCAGCGTGGCCGTGGATATGTACCGGCGTCTGCCCGAATTCATTCGGAAGAAGATGAGCGCCCAATTGGCCGTCTGCTTGTTGACGCCTGCTACAGCCCTGTAGAGCGTATCGCCTATAATGTTGAAGCAGCTCGTGTAGAGCAACGTACCGATTTGGACAAGCTGGTCATCGAAATGGAAACCAATGGTACGATCGATCCTGAAGAGGCGATCCGTCGTGCGGCGACCATTCTGGCTGAACAACTTGAAGCTTTTGTTGACCTGCGTGATGTACGTCAACCAGAAGTGAAAGAAGAGAAGCCTGAGTTCGATCCGATCTTGCTGCGCCCTGTTGACGATCTGGAATTGACTGTCCGCTCTGCTAACTGCCTTAAAGCAGAAGCTATCCACTACATCGGTGATCTGGTACAGCGTACCGAGGTTGAGTTGCTGAAAACGCCTAACCTTGGTAAAAAATCTCTTACTGAGATTAAAGACGTGCTGGCCTCCCGTGGTCTTTCTCTGGGCATGCGCCTGGAAAATTGGCCGCCGGCAAGCATTGCTGACGAGTAACCGGATCACAGGTTAAGGTTTTACTGAGAAGGATAAGGTCATGCGCCATCGTAAGAGTGGTCGTCAACTGAACCGTAACAGCAGCCATCGCCAGGCTATGTTCCGTAACATGGCCGGCTCTTTGGTTCGTCATGAGATCATCAAGACGACCCTGCCGAAAGCGAAAGAGCTGCGTCGCGTTGTTGAGCCGCTGATTACTCTTGCCAAGACCGACAGCGTTGCTAACCGTCGTCTGGCATTCGCCCGTACTCGTGATAACGAGATCGTGGCAAAACTGTTTAATGAACTGGGCCCGCGTTTCGCGAGCCGTGCAGGTGGTTACACTCGTATTCTGAAGTGTGGTTTCCGTGCAGGCGACAATGCGCCGATGGCATACATCGAGCTCGTTGATCGTGCAGAATCGAAAGCAGAAGCTGTTGCAGAGTAATCTGTAAAAGCGTAAAAAAGCCGGGCTTGTCCCGGTTTTTTTATGTCTATTATCTGGCGTATTTTATTTCTGTCCCCATATCCTCTACTGCCCTCATCACCATCATCGTCGATGACATTTTCGTTGTCACATCCTATGCTATAACGGATTTTCCCATAATCTCAGAGGAATCAGGCCATGTGGCTTATTGATGAAATGGTAGAGCGTCATATCCGTGAAGCCGAAGAGAAAGGTGAATTTGATAACCTGCCTGGTGCCGGAAAACCTTTGATGCTCGAAGATGACAGCGCTGTTCCTGCTGAATTACGTGTGGCTTACCGGCTGTTGAAAAATTCAGGTTATTTACCGCCTGAGCTGCAGGACAGAAAAGAGGCACTTCAGCTTACTGAGCTGATGCATGAAGTAGAGAAGGATAACCCTGATTACGTTGCTATCAGCCAGCGGTTAAAAGTGCTTGAATTAAGGCTACAGCAAGCAGGGATGTCTACAGAATTTCTTAAAGGCCATTATAAACAGCAGATTAGCAAAAAGCTTAAGTAAGAAGTTACCGTATTAAAAGTAAGGGAAAAGCTGGCGTTTTTTTTGTATTGGACTATGATTAGCCGGTTTGAGTTTTACCTGTTTTCTATACATGACATGAGGCGGCTATGAGCCAACATAAGCACAACAAAGGTGTTATTCAAGACAATGCTTTGCATGCCCTACTACATGATTCTCTGTTCCGGCAGCGGGTTGAAAAAAACAAGAAAGGGAAAGGAAGTTATCAACGTAAAGCCAAGCATGGGAAAGGGAGGGAAGCGGAGGTCAGTGGTAAGCGTTTTCGCTAAACTTTTACCACTGACCTTCCAGAGAGAGGCTGGAACAGTAGGTTATTATTTTGGTGCTTGCTGTTTAAGCAAATCACGTATCTCAACCAACAATTTTTCTTCAGCCGATTGCTTGGGTGCTGGGGCTGGCTTCTCTTCTTCTTTACGGCGTAAGCGATTCATCAGTTTTACAGCGATAAATATTGCTAATGCAATGATGATAAAATCGAAAACGTTCTGTAAAAATACACCATATTTCATCACGACAGCGGGGGCTGCCCCCTGGGCTTCTCTCAACACAAGCTCGAATTGCTTGAAATCTATACCGCCAATCAGTAATCCCAGCGGGGGCATGATGATGTCAGAAACCAATGAGGAGACTATTTTACCAAACGCTGCCCCAATGATTACCCCCACCGCCAGGTCGACAACGTTGCCGCGCATGGCGAACTCACGAAACTCTTTCATAAAACTCATATTTACTCCTTGCCAAAATAACTCAAGCCCCTATAAGTAAAGCCTATTTCGAGTGCTTTTGCTCTATAAGTTGAGCGTTTTAGTCGGGTTTGATGTTTTCTGCAGCAATCGTTTATCTTCTTATAAGAAGAATGGACTTGGCTGGAACAGCCGCTCCACGTCAGGAACGAATTTTTTATCGGTAATAAACATAACGACATGATCGCCTTGCTCAATCCTGGATTGGCGGTTTGCGATGATAACGTCATCTCCCCGAACGATAGCGCCGATAGTGGTGCCAGGCGGAAGTTTAATCTCTTCTACTTTACGCCCCACCACTTTAGATGTGCTTTCGTCACCATGCGCAATCGCTTCAATCGCTTCAGCGACCCCGCGGCGTAAAGAAGAAACACTGACGATGTCAGCTTTACGCACATGCCCTAACAAAGCTGAGATGGTGGCTTGCTGAGGAGAAATTGCGATATCAATTACGCTGCCTTGTACCAGGTCTACGTACGCGCGACGCTGAATTAGTACCATGGCTTTTTTGGCACCCATGCGCTTTGCCAGCATTGCGGACATGATATTTGCTTCATCATCATTCGTGATGGCGATGAAAACATCCACTTGCTCAACGTGTTCTTCAGCAAGCAATTCCTGATCAGAAGCATCACCATAGAAAACGATCGTATCCTGAAGTAATTCCGCCAGTTCGGCTGCGCGCTGTTGATCACGTTCAATTAACTTAACGCTGTAATTCTTTTCCAACCGGCGGGCCAGCCCTGCGCCAACGTTACCCCCACCGACGATCATGATCCGTTTATAAGGCTTTTCCAGGCGCTGAAGTTCGCTCATGACTGCCCGGATATGCTGTGTGGCGGCCACAAAAAAAACTTCATCGCCGGCTTCAATAATGGTTGAGCCTTGCGGGCGGATAGGATGATCTTGTCGGAAAATAGCCGCGACGCGGGTATCAATATGCGGCATATGCTCCCGCATAGAAGAGAGCGCATTGCCTACCAGCGGGCCGCCATAGTATGCCTTAACAGCAGCGATGCTGACTTTTCCTTCAGCAAAGTTAACCACTTGCAACGCACCCGGATATTCGATCAGCTTATAAATATACTCAATCACCAGCTGTTCCGGTGAAATCAGATGATCAATAGGGACCGCTTCTGCATTGAATAACTTCTCAGATTCACGGATATAGTCAGCTGAGCGTATACGGGCGATTCTGTTTGGGGTATTAAACAAAGAGTAAGCAATCTGGCACGCAATCATGTTAGTTTCATCGGAATTGGTGACCGCCACTAACATATCTGCATCGCCGGCGCCCGCTTCACGCAACACCCGTGGATGGGAGCCATGACCCTGAACAACCCGTAAATCAAATTTATCCTGAAGCTGGCGCAAGTGCGCTGCATTGGTATCAACAACGGTAATATCGTTATTTTCACCGACCAGATTTTCTGCCAGGGTTCCACCGACCTGCCCAGCGCCAAGAATAATGATCTTCATAGCTTTTCCCGATCCTGCATGTAAAAAACCCCCGTTGTTATTATCTTTCTGGATCCTACTCTCAACGTTTGATCATTTTAGCGTAGTAGAAGCCATCACCCGCCTCTGCGCTGGGTAAATTCTGTATGCCGGGATGAGTAAGATCACCGGTTTCCACTAAAGCCGCATCAGCATGGCCGGCCAGGAATTTGGCAATTTGCTCATGGTTCTCTTCCGGTAAAATAGAACAGGTAGCATAAAGAAGTACCCCACCTGATTTCAAACGTGGCCATACAGCTTCCAGAATGGCTTTTTGTACTTCAACCAGTTCATCAATGTCACTATTACGCCGGAGCCATTTAATATCAGGGTGACGGCGAATCACACCGGTCGCAGAACAGGGCGCATCAAGCAAAATACGGTCAAATGTGCGATCGCCGGCCCATGTATCAGGCGCTCTGCCATCACCGCTTTTTACCTCTGCCTGCAACTGTAAACGCTCAAGGTTTTCCTGAACACGCTTCAGACGTTGCTCGTCTATGTCTACGGCTAAAACGTGGGCTTTCGGGGCTGCTTCCAGAATGTGCGTGGTTTTTCCGCCCGGGGCAGCGCATAAATCCAGAATATGCTCATCGTCTTGTGGATCCAGTAAAGGAATACACCCTTGCGCGGATGCATCCTGTACGGTGACCCAACCCTCTGCGAAACCTGGTAACGCGGTAACGGAGCAGGGGGCTGCCAGCCGCAGGGCATCTGGATAGTCACTGTGTATTTCAGCAGCAATACCTGCCTGTTGCAGCAAGGCGAGATATGCATCACGACTGTGGTGTATCCGGTTAACGCGTAACCACATAGGAGGACGCTGGTTGTTGGCATCAGTAATAGATTGCCAACGATCAGGATAGGCCTTCTTGATGCGACCCAATAGCCACGAAGGATGAAGATACCGGCTCTCCTGCGCATCAGCCTGTGCCAGCAAACTTTCCTGCTGACGCTGGAATTGTCGCAGTACACCATTTACCAGGCCTTTCAGCTGAGGCCGTTTTAATGCGACTGCGCCCTCGACTGTTTCAGCCAGGGCAGCATGCGCCGGAATCCGGGTATGAATTAACTGATAGAGGCCCACCATGATCAGATAATGCAATGGGCGCTGTTTTCCGGTCATTGGGCGGGCCATCAGCTGCTTAATGCACCATTCCAGCTGAGGCAGCACACGCAATGTTCCAAAGCAAAGCTCCTGCAACAGGGCCTTATCTTTATCAGCGATATTTTTTTGCAGTGCAGGAAGCACAGTAGAGAGCGATTGCCCCTGATCCAATACCTGACCAATGGCAGTTGCAGCGAGGCTGCGTAAATTATATACGTTTTTCATAGCTACAAAGCTGGCCACGCCAGCATCAGTAAGGAAAGAGGCCCGGAATATCCGGGCTGAGTATAGGAAGGATTTAGCTGAGTTTCTTGCCGACGATAAACCAGTCACGACGTGAATTCAGCAAATCTTGGGCAGACATGGCTTTTTTACCTGCCGGCTGGAGTTGAGTGATGTTTAGTATGCCTTCAGCTGCAGCAACCTGAATGCCCTGCTTATCTGCAGCGACAATGGTACCAGGCTCATCACCCTTACCAGGCAAGACATCCGCCTGCCATACTTTGACCGGCTGACCTTCAACCATAAAATAGCTGACAGGCCACGGATTAAATGCACGGATACAGCGCTCGAGTTGTTCAGCAGAGAGATGCCAATTCAGCAGAGCTTCTTCTTTACTGAGTTTATCTGCGTAAGTGACCAGGGCATCATCCTGCTTTTCAGGTTCAGCCAATCCGTCTTCCAGATCCGCTAAGGTATTCAGCATCCCTCGTGGCCCCAGCGCTGCCAGTTTGTCATATAATGTAGCACTGGTATCATCCGGCTGAATATCACAGCTCAGCTTGGTAAGCATGTCGCCCGTATCCAACCCTGCATCCATCTGCATGATAGTGATGCCCGTCTGCTTATCACCTGCCCAGAGCGCCCGTTGAATAGGGGCCGCGCCGCGCCAGCGAGGTAACAGAGAACCATGCACATTAATGCACCCAAGCTTAGGCATATCCAGCACAGCTTGCGGCAAGATCAAACCATACGCCACCACAACCATGATGTCGGCATTCAGGGTCCGAACTAATTCCTGGCTTTCTGCCGGGCGCAATGATTTAGGCTGAAATACCGGAATTTGATGTGATTCAGCCAACATTTTCACCGGGCTGGCGGTCAGCTTATTTCCACGCCCTGCCGGGCGGTCAGGTTGTGTGAAAACGCCCACAACGTCATGGTGGGAAGTTAAAAGCGCGTCAAGATGACGCGCTGCAAAGTCCGGCGTACCGGCAAAAATTATCCGTAATGCATCAGACACAATCAGTTCCTGCAGTCGTCAGACTCAGTGAGCACGCGTATTAAGCTTGGCCAGTTTTTCAACCTTCTGACGGATACGCTGGCGTTTCAGGGGAGACAGATAGTCGACAAACAACTTGCCGATCAGATGATCCATTTCATGCTGAATACAGATAGCCAGCAAGTCGTCAGCTTCCAGCTCAAACGGCTTACCATCACGATCCAGTGCGCGAATTTTCACTTTCTCGGCGCGCGGCACAAAAGCACGCTGTTCCGGAATAGAAAGGCAACCCTCTTCAATGCCCGTCTCGCCGCTTTTTTCAAGCAATTCCGGGTTAATCAACACCAGACGCTCATCACGATTTTCAGAAACATCGATAACGATAATCTGCTGGTGGATGTCAACCTGCGTGGCAGCCAGGCCAATGCCTTCTTCGGCATACATGGTATCGAACATATCATCCACGATACGCTGGATCTCGGCATTGACTTCTTTTACCGGCTGCGCAACTTTGCGCAGTCGTTCATCGGGATAATGTAATACGTGTAATACGGACATAAATATTTCGATCTTTATGCGAGTGATGAATGACAATTAATCTTTATTCTAGACATTTCCCTGCCTGATTGACAGCATCAGTACGTAATTGTCCCCTGTCAGGAGGGTGTATGACTCAGGAAGAGATCTGGTTAAGATTGGCCGCCGTACGGGGCTTGCGTAATAAAAACAGGGTTGCCGTCGCCAGCAGATTATCCCCTGATTGCCGTGTGTCGGCCTCTGTGTTGCAACAGTGCGGATTGTCAAAGGAGCAGACACACAGTTTCCTGCACACATCCCCTCAGATACTGAACACGGCGCTTTCCTGGCTGGCGCAAGCCGGAAACCAGATGCTGACCATACATGATCCGGCTTATCCTTTTCAGTTGGCACAGATAGCTGATCCACCGCCAATCCTGTTTATCTCAGGAAAGATCTCAGTATTGGCGACGCCACAGGTTTCTATCGTGGGAAGCCGTCAATGCAGTGATTATGGCGAGTTCTGGGGAAAATATTTCGCCGGCGGGCTGGTTCACTGTGGTTACACCATTACCAGCGGGCTGGCGCTGGGTATTGACGGTCTTGCCCATCAGGCAGCGCTGGAGACAGAAGGGCAGACCATTGCCGTATTAGGATGTGGCCTGTTGCATACTCATCCCAGGCGGCATCAGCGTTTAAGAACACAAATCATCGAAAGCGGCGGGGCTGTGGTGTCTGAGTTGCTGCCGTCAGAGCCGGCGATGCCGGTTCATTTCCCCCGGCGTAACCGGATTATCAGCGGCTTAAGCAGAGGTACGCTGGTGGTCGAGGCTTCTTTACGCAGCGGCTCCCTGATTACTGCCCGTTGTGCTTTAGAGCAAGGGAGAGAGGTTTTCGCTTTGCCGGGTTCTTTAGGGACTGATTTCAGTGCAGGTACCCATTGGCTTATTCAGCAGGGCGCCTATCTGGTCACTGAACCCAAAGATATCGCTGAAGTGATCGGCAGCGGCTTACAATGGTTGCCGACAGCAAACGCGATAAACGAGGGGCATTCGCCCAAAATTGTTAACGAAATTCATCAAGAATTGAATATTTGTGCACAAGATGGTGAAGTTGAATTGCCATTTGCTGAGGTGTTGGCTAACGTAGGATATGAGGTGACACCTGTTGACGTCGTCGCCGAACGTGCCGGCCAACCTGTGCCAGAAGTGGTAGTCAAACTACTCGATCTGGAGTTAGCAGGATGGATCGCAGCTGTATCCGGCGGCTATGTCCGAACGAGGAGGGCAGGCCATGTTCGACGTACTAATGTACTTATTTGAAACTTACATACACAACGAAGCGGAGATGCACGTCGACCAGGATAAGCTGACAGATGACCTTGCCCGGGCTGGGTTCCATCGGGAAGATATCTACAGTGCCTTGGGCTGGTTAGAGAAGCTCGCAGACTTACAGGAAGGCGAAGCTGCACCCTTCATGTTAGATGCCGATCCTTTTGCATTGCGCATCTATACCGATGAAGAGGCAACACGTCTTGATGCCGGATGCCGGGGTTTTCTCCTGTTCCTGGAACAGATACAAGTGTTGAATCTCGAAACCCGGGAAATGGTCATTGATCGTGTGATGGCGCTGGAAACGGATGAGTTCGATCTGGAAGACCTGAAATGGGTCATCCTGATGGTATTATTCAATATTCCTGGCTATGAAAGTGCCTATCAGCAAATGGAAGAGTTGCTGTTTGAAGTTAATGAGGGTTATCTGCACTAAGCGATAACAGTAAATACAGATGTCAAAAGCTGCGATTTTTGCCGCCAGGCAAAATGAACCTTGTCCGAAATGTGGGGCCGAGCTGGTGATCCGTAGCGGACGCCACGGCCCCTTTCTCGGCTGTTCCCACTATCCTGAATGTGAGTATATCCGCCCGTTAAAAACACAGGCTGACGGCCATATTGTCAAAGTGCTTGAAGACCAGCACTGCCCGGTATGTCAGTCAGTATTGGTATTGCGGCAGGGGCGCTACGGTATGTTCATTGGGTGCAGTGATTATCCTCAGTGTTCGCATATTGAAGCCCTGGATAAACCGGATGAAACCACCCTATCTTGTCCGCAGTGTCAGCAAGGCAAACTGCTGCAGCGTAAATCACGATACGGCAAAGTGTTTTATGCCTGCGATCGTTATCCTGAATGCCAGTATGCCGTTAACCATAAACCGGTAGCGGGCGAATGCAGATATTGCCACTACCCATTATTAATTGAGAAGCGTACAGCGGGCGGGCCAAAACAATATTGTGCCAGTAAGCTGTGCGGTAAACCGGTTCCGACAGAAGTAGAAAATGATGCCTGACGTAATGCCCGTTTCTGAATCTATCCTTAAAGCCCTGCATGACCAACAGGTGATTGCTTACCCGACTGAAGCAGTATTTGGGCTGGGTTGTGATCCTGACAGTGAACAAGCCGTCAATGCCCTTTTAACGCTAAAACAGCGTCCAAAAGAGAAGGGGTTGATCCTGATTGCTGCCGATTATTCACAACTGGTTCCTTATATTGATGATTCACGTCTGACGCAACAACAGCAGGAACAGATTTTTGCTACCTGGCCGGGGCCGGTAACCTGGGTTATACCGGCGCGTAAAACCACCCCCGACTGGCTAACAGGCCGTTTCTCCTCATTGGCTGTGCGGGTCTCCGATCACCCGGTAGTGCGCCAACTCTGTCGTCAGTTTGGCAAGCCATTGGTTTCTACCAGTGCCAATTTAACCGGTCTTCCACCTTGCCGGCTGGCCGCAGAAGTCACTGCACAGTTTGGTCATGATTTTCCTGTTGTTGCCGGTGACGTCGGAGGGCGTAAAAACCCAACAGAAATCCGTGACGCCTTAACCGGTGATTATGTGCGACTGGCCTGACAGGGTAAAATGATGGAGCTCTATACTGTAGTTGGTAACCCTATTGGTCATAGCAAGTCGCCACGTATCCATGCCCTGTTTGCCGAACAAACCGGCATTGAGCATCCTTATGGAAAAACGCTGGCACCATTGGATGCCTTCGAACATACGCTGAATGCGTTTTTTGACGCGGGCGGGCAGGGGGCAAATGTGACGGTGCCCTTCAAAGAACAAGCCTGTGCCAGAGCCGATCGTCTGAGTGAAAGGGCCGCATTAAGTGGGGCGGTCAATACCCTGAAAAAATGCGAAGACGGTGCGCTGTTGGGAGATAATACCGATGGTATCGGCCTGCTCAGCGATCTTGAACGTCTTGGAATGATCAAGCCAGGCGACCGGATCCTGTTGCTGGGCGCGGGCGGGGCTGCACGAGGGGTTATCCTGCCGTTACTCTCTTATGGGTGTGGCATTGTCATTGCCAATCGCACGTTTGCGAAAGCAGAGGAGCTGGCGCAGCTATTTCGCCCTATGGGGAATATTGAAGCTAAAACCTTTGCTGCATTAGATGAACCCGTTTTCGATTTGATCATCAATGCGACTGCTTCTGGGATCCAGGGCGATATCCCTGCTCTTTCCTCGTCAGTGATTACATCGGATACCCGTCTTTATGACATGTTCTATCAGCAAGGCCTTACACCTTTCTTGACCTGGGGCAGCCAACAAGGCGCCACGCAATGGGCAGATGGGTTAGGAATGCTGGTGGGACAGGCGGCACATGCTTTTATGTTATGGCACGGCGTTATGCCGGAGATTACCCCGGTACTCATGCAGTTAAAGCAAGAGATGGCACAGCAGGCGAGTTGATCACTTCAGAAAACATAGATCGCCTGAACAGTGTCTGATGCTGTTCAGGCGTAATGACGTAAATGACGGGTATATAGGCAGGCAATTAATCAACGGGAAACGAACGATCACAATGACGAAGGTTCTCTGTCCTGATCAAGATAACCGTTTTTCCAGTTAACATAATTGTTGGCAGAGTAAAGCAGTCCTTCATATTCTTCAGGTGTAAGAGGGCGGATCTGTTTTACCGGGCTCCCCAGATAAAGATAGCCACTGACCAGCCGCTTCCCTGGGGGAACCAGGCTACCGGCACCAATCATGACATCATCTTCAATTATTGCCCCATCCAGCAAAATGGATCCCATCCCTACCAGTACCCGGTTGCCAATCGTACAGCCATGAAGCATCGCTTTGTGACCCACCGTGACATCTTCTCCAACGACTAAAGGATAGCCGTCCGGGTTATAGCTGGATTTATGGGTAACATGCAGCACACAACCATCCTGAACGTTCGTACGGGCACCAATAACTACACGGTTCACATCACCCCGGATGGCCACTAACGGCCAGATACTGACATCATCTGCCAGGGTGACATCACCAATCACAACACTGGAAGGATCAACCATGACGCCTGTGCCAAGGCGTGGGTACTGATCTTTAAAAGGTCGGAGTGAGCCTGAATTCATCTTTCTTATCCTATAAAGAGTGAAATAGCCTAAATTATAAACGATGAAGCGGGGCGATCGGGCGTATAATTGATGGGATCGTACAAGATCAACACGAAGGGGGTGAAAAATGCGCAGTCAGATAAGAATGATCAAAAAAGGGGTTGTGCAATAAAACGAGATCCCTATAATGCGCCTCCATCGACACGGCGCAAGTGATTCACTTCACAAGCGGCCGGGAAGAGAGAAAACAAGAGAA
>NZ_JAERKB010000021.1:0-49033 GCF_018257325.1 Nissabacter archeti | reverse complement strand
GCACCACGCCTTCAGTAACGGAGCAGGAAGGACATCTGATGGAAATGGAAGCCACGCAAGCACCTTAAAATCACCATCATACACTAAATCAGTAAGTTGGCAGCATTACCTGGTTTTACGAATATCTCTGTTGGTACATGCGCCGGAGTAGTTCTCAGTATCGGGGCATACGTTTTCTGAAATTTATTAAGTTCTTTTAAGGCTTCCTCAGCGTTTTTACGAATATGTAATTCAATTTCTCTGCGTGTGATGTCAGTAACAAGGATACGCACTTTATCATGTGATGCAAAATTCTCCAGTTTTTCAAGAATGTATAAGCCAAACTGAAAATGCTTTCGTTCATAGGCAGATGTATCGATATAAACAAGGCGGGTAATGAGTTCCATGATCATCTTCCTGAGATGGTTGGGGGGATGGTTCAGTATAAGTCTCATCCAATACTTGTTGTATGATTCAGTACACAAGGTTATCTGCGGCTTGACAGATCTGCGTTTTGTTTTGAAAATGAACAGGCTTATACGTTGCTTTTGCAACCACCAATGATTCAGTAGCCTGTGAGAATCGCCTTCGGGTGGCTACAACAAAAGCTCCTGTAACCTGAAAAGGGGCAAAAAATTGGTAAATCTGCACACCTTTGAGAGCAGATATCGTCAATTTAAGCGCACTATGACGCGACGATAAAGGTTCCTTCTGTACTAACCAGACAGTCAGAATGTTGTTTTTTCTGACTCCCCGACGGGAAACACTTCCCGCTCGGGCAGGTGTTTCCTTTTTTTATGGAGAAACACAATGTCTGTCATCTCTTCTGCGATTTTCCCTGAACATATCCTTACTCAGCTTCAGCAGTCTGCTGACGCAGCTGTCCGGAAATTGAAATCTTTCATTTATCTGCATCGCAACAGCAACTGGTATGTCAACGGCTCGGGCAATTATGCCGTCCGTGCTCATATCTCTTCTGTCAAAGACCAGGGCGTTAACGTCTTTCTTACCGTTCGTACAGGCTGCCACCGCGCCGAGTATGTTTTTCACCGCCTGCCGGTTTCCTTTCCTGAGGGAATAACAGGTCGTCGAAACGCATACCGCCATGCCTGCCGTCAGGCACAGCATCTGGCACACCTGCGCTACCGTTTTCTTTCCGGAGGGCATTCTCATGACTGAAGCACTGCACGACGTCACTTTTCGTATTCTGTCGATGTCTGAGACGCGACGGGATGTATGTCCCGCTCAGTATGGCCCCGTAAGTGGCGTTTTCATCAGGGGCGAAATCCTCAGAGATAACGTCTCCTGTGGCGAACAGGTTTTTGTCGCACCGCTCGGTGATTGTGATCCGGCTGACCCCGAACTTTGCGTCTGGTGTCAGTATTACGGATATTCTTCCCGGGTTAAGGCCGGCGACATACTGGATGGTGTGGCCGTTTCTGGCATAAATTTCGCTGATCCACTGTCGTTAGCTGTGCTGCAACGCCTCCGCTTTAATCCTGAATATGTGTATCAGGAGCAATCTGATTCATATGCACTGCACTGATCGGCTGATGAAGGCCGTGACCGTGAAATGTTGTGGACCCTGACGGGGATATCCCGTTATTTACCTGAGGATATACCCATGCACACAGACGTTTATACGCTTAAAACTCCACTGGACACGCTCAGCTGGCTTTGCCTGCTTGAGAGTGAACTCCTGAGCATCAGGGCATTTCAGCGTCTCGATCTTCATACGGACCGGGATGAAACGAATGAACTGACGTTTCTGGAAGATTCCATCATTGGGACCGGCACAGCTTATGGCTGGTTTGTCTTTTTACTCGGGGAAGGCGATATTCCGCCTTTGCCTGATACGTCTAAAAATCTGCTCTTCACGCTGGACGAGCTGGGAAAAGAAATTAACCGGCCCTTCTGGGAGAAGGCCGTGGATGAAGGTATCCAGGATGCCCGGTGTGATCGGGCTATAGCGGCTCTCGAACGGATGTAATCAGCAGACAGAACACACCCTGACGGGGATTTACTCCCGTCCGGGGGATAAATCCCCCCTTTTTTATTCGCGGAGGATTTATCGATGAAAAACCAGTTTTCTTCGCCGGCTTCCATGTCGGTTGTCTACACCATCGAGCATGTCAGCACGGTTCCGTTGCGACACTGGCATGCTTTCGTTCTGGTCGTCACAGAAACTTTCTGGCAACTGCCGGTGCGTCTGCGTCCGGGGAATACGTATCTGCCGTCGCTTAATCGCGCGGCTGACCTGTTTCCGGTTGCTGATGTCATGGCGTTTCGTGGCGACACAGGCGGCAGTGTCTGGCCGGTCAACATGACTATAGAGCGGGAGCGCAACCGCAATACGCTGAGTATCCAGGAGCTGGATTTTCAGCATCAGCCCTGCGATTTCTTTGCACGTATTGTGATGGTCCTGCTGCATAACCTGTGTCCGGACAGCTTCCGGATACATTCTTCAGACGAGGGTCGCAGCTGGGCGTTACCGTTACGCTGGATTGAACAACATCTCGGTCTGCCTGAGCAGCCGACGCTGACCGCGCCTCAGTCGGTACTGAAAACACCGGTAGGCGAGGGCGCGTTTGATTCCCTGCTGCTGCAGCTGCTCTCCGGTGGTGAGCGGGTGCTGAGCAATGAGGACTGGAATGCCTTCGTGCTGGCGGAATTCCATCTGTACGAACTGAAGCGGGTCGCGGAAAAATCTGACTCGTTTTAAACAGTACTGACTTTAACCCCGTCGGGAGAGATGACTCCGGACGGAGCGGCTCTCCCGTTTTTACAGGAGAGCCCCATGCTTTTTTTCGACAATAAAGACCTGACTAACGTCCTGCTAACCGCCCGTATGCAGGGAGGCCAGCTTCACCTGGCAAAGGATGAGGGTGTTTATCTTATGCCGGCCACCGGTGCCTGGCAGGGCAACGATCCGGTGCCGCGTATTGCGTATGCCGCAGGGTGTCACCCTCAGAAAAATGAGGACTGGTACGACACGGCACGCCTGCTTGCCGGCGGCGATGATTTCATTGAATCACTGTCGATAAGCGACGCGGTAGCCACCTCTGTACTGTCCGGCAGGACGGACCTGAGGCTCCTGATTACCGACACACAGATACAGGTGCTCACCGCTGCGACTGACCGGGTGAAAGTGGCGCAGTATCGCCAGAAGGCCGATCAGCTTTTGGCGAGTGCAGTCTGTCACTTCAGTGCCTGTGTCGGGCCTGATGAACTCTGCCGCTGGCGTGAAAACGCCGTGCGTCTGCTGACGCAGGCGGCCTTCATCAGCTGTAAGCGGGCGAAGCCTGAAGATCATCAAACTTTTCTGAACGCCTGTGGCAGGCTGCAGGCCAGGTTATCGCAGGTGACCCCGCAGGGGGCGCTGCGAATAACCGGACGTTAATTCACCCCGGCAGGGACTTTTCCTGCCGGAAAGATTCCTGCCTCTTTCTGAACCGAAGGAGGCCCGTATGGGACTGGATATTTTTCTCTACAGCCAGCACCGGCAGATCGTCGCAGTACCGGCACCGTATCATCCGGTGTGTGAACTGAGCCGCGATTTTTCACTGATTACCTGGCTGGATAAGCACGTCGGTGAGGTGGAAAACGCGACCTGTCTGGAACTGTCACGCGAGCATATTCAGCAACTGAAAGAGAGGCTGGACTGTGCGATTGCGACATTTACAGAGGGGAATGAGGATAATCCGCTTCTTCAGCGCCGGCTGCAGTACGTTTTCACCCTGCGTGACAGGCTGGAAAGCCTGCTCAGTGATTTTGACTTTGAACATGAATACCTGTGGTTTTATGCCGCATGGTAACTGACCTCTGAATTTCCCGTCGACGGGCGTATCTCTGCGCTCGCCGGCGCAGGGGTATGCCTCTGATTAAAGGTATATCTCATGAAAAAAACGACTTCACGCAAGGCGGCTCGCCGTCCGGCAAAACCGACTGACCTTTATCGCCAGATCACCGACCGCATTGTTGTCGCGCTGGAAAACGGCGTAGCGCCCTGGCGTAAGCCGTGGCGCGCGGCTGCCGGCAGCGGTCTGGCCGGTCTGCCCCTGAATGCCACAACCGGACGTCACTACAGCGGCGTGAATGTCCTGCTTCTCTGGATGTCAGCGGAAGAGCAGGGTTTTCGCAATAACCGCTGGATGACTTACCGGCAGGCGCAGCAGGCTGGCGGGCAGGTGCGTAAGGGTGAGAAAGCCACCCTGGCGGTGGTTTATAAGGACTGGACGAAGCAGGCAGAGGATCGCGAAGGCAACCGCCTTTATGACAGTGACGGTAAACCGCTGATGGAAACCGTGCCGATGCTCAAACCCCTGCAGCTGTTCAACGCTGAGCAGTGTGAGGGGTTGCCGGCAGAGGTTGCGGCTTCACCTGAGCAACCACCGACGGTGGATGAGGACGGCATACTCTGTCCGGACGTGATGAACAGGGTGATCCGGATGTTTAACGCCACTGGGGTTAAAAACCGGATGCTGCCTCAGAACCGGGCATATTACCGCCCGCTGACGGATGAAATTGTGATGCCGATGGCTGAGCAGTTTTTTACGGAAGCGGACTGCTGGTCCACGCTGTTGCATGAGCTTGTACACAGTACCGGTCATGCGAAGCGACTTAACCGGGAGGGGATAACCTCCTCATCCCGGCAGTTCGGGGACCCGGTGTATGCCTTTGAGGAGCTCATCGCCGAAATGGGCAGCGCGTTTTTGTGTGCTCAGCTCGGCGTGTTCGGTGAGGTTCAGCACGACAGCTATGTGGACCACTGGCTGAAGGTGCTGAAATCTGACAAAAAGGCCCTGTTCCGCGCCTGCCGGCATGCCCGGGAAGCGTCGGAATATCTGCTGGCACTGCCTGAAAGTCAGGCTGTGGCGGCGTAATTAACTTATCCGGTGACGGTTATTCCGTAACTGTCGCCGTCCCGTGAGGACGCCGCTCCTCACGGGGCTGTGTCCTCTTTTTTTTATGAAAGAGGAGTATTCACTATGTCCGAATGGTGTCATAACCGCCTGGAAATCACCGGTAAATCAGTCTGCATCGATGTCATGCTGCAGTGGATAAACGGCACTGACGTACCGCGTCACCGCCACGCAGTGCAGCAGAGCATACAGCTGTTTCTGGCTGGCGCGGCGGGGATACTCAAGCCGGTGCGGACCACGTCGTATCCGCCCTGTCAGGGGCTGGTCCGTGCAGGCACCGGGCTTTCCACTGCGGCCAATCAGGCGTTTGAAAGCTGGCTGGCGCTCCTGCTGAAGGATGCCATCCTCGATGCGGAAACCATCAGAGCCGTGGACCGGCTTTATCACCAGTCAGGTCTGGGCGCGCTGAAATGGGAGAATATTCCCGACCCGGCACGTGAGGTTATGGCGGAGCTGATTGCCAGACAGTATACCGACTGGTTTGGTCTGGTCAGCGCCGGCGATGAGTCTCATGCTGCAACTGCCTGGGAGCGGCTCAGCCAGTATCCTGAACGCTCCCAGCCCTGCGATATGCTGGCCGTCATACCTACGCGGCTGGCAGCAGAGCTGAACGGCTCCGGGGGGCTGATGTCCGGTGTGTCGACCACAACCAGCCTCTACTGCCGGCAGTACGGCATGGAGTGGCCGGCCGGGCACAACGTCAACTGGCAGCGCCATACGCCTAACAGTCTTACGCTGCAGATGGATATGCCCTGGCTCCCGCCGTCAGGTGAGGTTGTCGGGGAAATCTCAGCGGTGTTTGACTGCGAGGTGCGTCACAGCTACAGCGAGCCCGTGAGCGGGCTCAGCGGTTACGACTGCTATGACGGCGGTGAGCATGTTGACGGACACAAAGGCGCGTCCGGCGCGCCTCAACCCGGACAGGTGCTTTATCTCGTCAGCGATGAGCCCGCTTCACCGGCTCAGGAACCTGCATCATATCGTGAGGTCCGGGGGTAAAAGCCTGTTCCTCCGTTGACTCAGCCACGGCTCTGCCGTGGCATTTTTTTCTCAGCCGACGGCCAGTTGACCAGGATATGCATTCCTTTTTATTGTGGCTTCAAACGGAATAATTAACCATTTGAATTTAATGATAATTCTTTTTGGCGAGCTAAGGAGTTCAAATCAATACCTGCCACTTACCAAAAACAAGAAGTTTTCAACTACCATCCATTGCTAAATGTTTCAAGTCGTTCTATAAGGAATGCTCATAATTAAGCTAATTCTTAATAATGATTTCAACATGTTAATAGTAGCATATTAATATTAACGTTTCTTATGGTTTCGAATGAGGTTCTATGAACAGGTTATTGGTTATAAAGGAAGAAAATCATACAGTTAACCCTGATATGGGGCTTGTGATTCCTGTTGCTTATCTTGATGAAAATGGAAATTATGAAAAAATTGATCCTAGCGATTTTCCTAATGGAGGAATATTTATTTCCAAAGGATTTTTGAATATAAGCCAGCAGTTTGGATATGATGAATTATTTATTCTTAATGAATATTACGAAAGCAATGATGATGACTGGAAAATTAATACAAGACATCAAAAGCATTTTGGACTTGGAAGTAAAGTAGAAAGGCTCGATAAAAGCTACTTTATTCCAATTATAAAATCTGCTCTCCCCGATATAAAAACAGGTTTCCTTGGTCATGATATTGACGCCCCTAGCGCTCAATTCTTTATTGAGAATGAGGGCTATGTATATGGACCGTTTAAAGCCTCCAAACAAGATAACAATTGGCAATTATCTCCTTTATCTACACCGTCACCCTTACAGCTTAAACAAGACCATATAGCAAGGTTTGATTTAAAGGAAATTATAGCTAATGATTTTTCTTATGAGTTAATTATTAAAGGTGAAGTTAGAAAATATATTAAAAATTTGAAAGACCTCTCCAGTTTATTGTTTGAGCAAAAAGATTACATTTCAGATACAAGGCTTGTTTCTTACTTCACCAAAAATGGATTTGGAAATGGATTTTCGAAAAATAAATCTCCTTTAGGAAAAAGTGAAGCGCAAAAGTTGTCGCAAGGGATTGATGAGTATGTTAAGAAGAATAAAGTATTAGAGAATAGCGAGCGTCTTAAAAGACTTAAGGAGCTACTTGGAGAATTTTTAGATTCAAGTCCATTCGGCCAAGAGATTGTTCAAGAGTTTTTAGCAGAAAGTAGGGATGGCAGGCTTTATTTAGATGATTATTTCAGCAAAAATAAAGACCTGCTGGTTAAGCAAAAGTCTAAAGAACTAGAGGAAGTTACTCGAGTACAGAAGAGTAAATTAAATAAAGAGATAAGTGATTTAGAAAGGCTAATAACAAATAAAAAAGCAGAATTAGATTCTGAATTAAAAAATGTTGAATATGAAAAGGTCAGGGCTAGAGAAGAACTTGAGAGAATAAAAAAACAGTCTGCTGAAGATGCTCATGACCTTCTCCTTCAAAAACAGCAGGCTTTGACGGAAAAAAATGCTGAGTTAGAAGAAAACATTAAAAATGCAAGCATTAAGCTTGAACAATTCTACTCAATGGAGTCTAGGGTAAATGATTATAATTCTCTGAATGAAGAAATAAATTATCTGAAAAGGCTTAAAGAGGATATTGAAAAAGACAAAGAATCAGCTGAGAAAGCACTTAAACTTAAAAAAGCAACTTTGAACTCTCCACAGCTTCTGGAAAAAACTGTAGAGATACAAACAATACAAAACCTCAAAACTCTCTTGAATGGTGGCAGGGCAAGAGAAAGCACGCCGAAAATATATAAAACAAAGATAAATCCATCAACTATCGAACTGAATAAAGAAAACAGAAAAGAATACATTAATTACTTAGTTGATTCATTTAGCAACGATAATGGAAGGAATTTTTCATTTGATGAAATGGCGAATTTAATTATATGCTTGAATCAATCATTCATGACAATTTTATCAGGCCCTCCGGGAACAGGAAAAACCTCCACGGCTATTAGATTAGCTCAAAATATGGGCTTGACTAATGGTGAGAATACATACAATACTAGTAACTTTATTAATATTCCAGTCGGAAGAGCTTGGGTATCAAGCCGAGACATCTTAGGATTTTATAATTCCTTAAAAGACGTTTACCAGCCAGCCCGTACAGGTCTTTATGAGTTTTTGAAGAGTGATCATAATCCAGATTATTTGAAAATAATTCTACTTGATGAGGCCAACCTGTCTAGCGTCGAACACTATTGGTCAGACTTTCTAGGTATGTGTGATCCCGAAGGAAGAAATAGAAAAATTGATTCTGGCATTCCATCTGAAGACGAAAGATATATTACCGTGGCTGATGGTGTGCGTTTTATAGCAACTATTAACAATGATGCGTCAACTGAACGTTTATCGCCAAGGTTAATCGACCGGGTACCCGTAATAGGTTTAAATCACAACGCAGAATTTAAATCGAACGTTATAAGATCTTTAGCATTTGAAGGCGCTGTGAAAAACGAATGGTTGGAAAGTTGTTTTGATGTGAGCTTATATGAGTCTTCTTTTACGACGGAAGAGGAGAACTTACTTGATGAAATAATAGAAATATTAAAAGCTCCTCTTACCAGAACTACTTCTGTTAGAGTCAGTCAAAGAAAATATAATGCAATGAAGAGGTATTGCTATATTGCTAATGAAATCGAAGGGTTACAAGTTCAGCCTCTAGATTTTGCAATAAATCAGCACGTTTTGCCATTGATTGAGGGGTACGGTGCAGGTTTCAAAGAAAGATTGCACAATCTTGAGCAAAAGCTTGTGGAGTTTGATCTTCATATTTCTAAAGCAACACTTAGAAATATAATAAATAATGGTGATATTTATAGCGAATCTTACTCTTATTTTTAGGATTGTTGATTATGAAAATTAAGGTTTCAATTTTAGGGGGGAAGCGTCAGGGAGATGCTTTTGAACTGAAGTTAATCGATGAAAAAATCAACTCATCATTATTCATTCTTGAAGATGAAGCTATAGAAATAGCCTTTACGAGTGAAAACTATTACGAAAAGATTTCTTTGTTATTATACGAAAATGAAGTGGAACCTACTTTAATCGAACGTGTAGGCGAGCTTTGGACTTACAGATGGCTTCCCAAAAGGCTAGGGCGTTTTTCATATGAATGTTTTTTCCATAATTACTATGGAATAGCCGAATTAGTACTTGAAGCTCAATACGGTGAAAGGACTGAACTTTTTAGTTTTCAATCGATAGAAGTTCTGGCAAAAAAGTTAAATGCAGAGCGAGTTGATAAGATGCTGAACTATATAGCAAAAATCGATAGTAATGCTCTTTGTGCTTTTTTCAGAGTAACTCGGCGGAAAGCAGGTTTCAAAAATGGGGATACTCCTGCTGAAATTTTACTAGAACAAATTGAAAGCATTGTCGAAATAACGACAACCCTGATAAGAAAAATAATACAAAGACCTATTTCTAAATTAACAAGTCGGGAGAAATATGTTTATCCGAGTGACAACACAAATATTGATGATTTGACGCTGTCATGGCTATGTAGCAACACTGATGAGCTATTTGAAACAGATTCATATGAAAGTGCAATTTTGGAGTTTAACGATGAGCTTTATGGGGCGAGAAAGCTTATTGAGCACCAGGCAGTAGAAGATTCTGACGTTTATGAAAATCAAGTTTTGCATGGTTTTGTTATGACTTTAATTCAAACCACTTCTTCTCTTCTTTCAGGCTTCAAAAACCCTGATAAGTATCCAAATAGAATAAATGGAAGCCCTTTAGGGTATGTTAGTTTTTTCTCTCAAATACAAAAATTTCAGAAGAGTATTAATGGGCGAAAAATTTTAAAATGCAAATCAATATTATCAGATTTACATTCTCTTAAAAGGATAATGGCAGAGGTGATGCCTGCAAAAAAACATATAATCGGAGTGCCCACGTTTACAATGAAAGCCAAAAAGGATCCTTTATACCTTTCTGTTTTCAAAAAGATCGTTGACTGGTACCGATTTGGGAAACCTGATTGGAGTGTTCAAGAAGAGTTATTATCCATACAAAGCATTCCAAAATTGTTTGAATACTATTCTCTTTTCTATATAAGAGAGATATTAGGACAGCATATAGGCTCTAAATCCGCGCCCGAACCAGTTAATGAATCAATATCATTTGTTTTTAATCTTAGAAAAGGGGCTACTCTAAAATTACTATATGAGCCAAAATATTGGATGGCCACCCATCCCATGGCAGACCTAAGAGGTTTGGTTAACAGTGAAGGATGGACAACTTACAATGGTATGGTGACTCATCGTTCTTCCTCAGGGAGATTTTCTAATCGATCTCCCGACTTTGTAATACATATTAGCAATGGGAATGGTATTGACAAGTATCTCATTCTTGATGCGAAGTATACTTCTACTGATAAAGCCTTTTTACATTATTTACCTGAGTTAACGCTTAAATATCTTCATGGACTTCATTCTATTTCAGATGCAAATAGTTCCATCATTGGTTTGATTATTTTAAATCCTGATGAGAAACTACTCATTAGAGATTTCCATAATTCATCATTTGATATTTATTCGGATAGGCCAGCTATGCCATTTTTATTATGCGCTACCATTTCTCCTGGGGAAGAGTATATAAGTAATAATTGTTTCCAACATTCTCTTTTAAAGATGGTAACTCTTATGGAGCAACGTGTTAACACAGAAGGTCAAGGTCGCTACTTAATGAACGTTTTAAGTGCTTAGGGGGATTGTAAAGTTTTACATTAAATATCTCCTGAAGAATTCTATAGATAAAAATAGTGCGTGAATAGCGGAGAGAGTGAATGAAAGACCAATTAAGATAATTGATAGCGATTATTGTTAACGTCAGCGAAAGTTTGTGGATGTTGCTAACTTGTCATGTATACGTAGTATAAAAAAATAAGATCATCATTTTTACGCTCCCGCTCGGGGGCGTTTTTTATCTTTGAAAAAAGGGATCTGGTTTTTTCTCGAAGTGCACGCTTCCCGCTGTCAGGCTGTTTTTTTACATCTGCTGCTGCGGGAGAACACAGTGACCTGGAAAACAACAGCCGAACAAAACGCCATCATCGAGTGGAAGGGCAATCATCTCGTGGTGAATGCCTTTGCCGGTACAGGTAAAACCTCCACTTTAGTGAGTTACGCTGAAGCCAACCCGGAAAGTAAAATGCTTTACCTCGCCTATAATCGCGCTGTGCGGGATGAGGCTGAACGCAAATTCCCCTATAACGTAGAGTGTAAAACGTCGCATCAGCTTGCATGGGCCCGTTTCGGCAAACATTTCCGTGACCGGCTGACAGCCAGTCTGCGCATTACGGATGTGGCCAGAAAGCTCAATACCCGCCACTGGGCGCTGGCGCGGCTGGCGCTCAGCGGGCTGAACATGTTCCTCTGCAGTGCTGACCCCGAGCCGGGGCTGATACATCTGCCGTCTGAGGATGATCGCCACGGTCTCGATGCCGGTAAAATTCTGGGGGCAATACAAATCCTCTGGTATGAAATGAGCCGTACTGATTCAGTCTTTCCCGTCACGCACGACACCTACCTTAAACTGTTCCAGCTCTCTCATCCTGACCTGTCAAAACGCTGGGACACCATCCTCTTCGACGAGGCACAGGACGCCAATCCGGTGACCAGTGCATTTGTACTGAATCAGCCCTGCCGGGTCATTCTGGTCGGCGACCGTTACCAGCAGATATACCGGTTTCGGGGGGCAGATAATGCACTGAGAGCCCCGCAGCTGGTGCAGGCAGACCGGTTGTGGCTGACAGCGAGTTTTCGGTTTGGCCCTGAGGTCGCGCGGATGGCCAACATCCTGCTTGAACGTGCCGGAGAGGAAAAGCGCGTGACAGGTAACGGGGGGCAGGATGCTGTCGTCAGCAGCCTTCCGGCAGGGGCTGAGCATATTGCTGTACTGAGCCGGACGGTATCCGGCGTGATCGGCAGTGCCCTGACGGCGAGCCTTATGGAGAAAAATGTCTTCTGGGTCGGGGGGATTGAAGGCTACAAAACAGAGGAGCTGGAAAACCTGTACTGGTTCTCCGCCGATATGCCTGAAAAGATGCAGTCCCCGCGCCTCAGCCGGGACTACCGGGATTTTGATGAATACTGCTCAATAGCAAAAGCCACACAGGACGTGGAGATGAACCAGGCCATTCGTCTTCTCGATGACTTTTTCCCACTACCGCAAAAGCTGGCCATCATGCGCCGTCAGGTGGTAACCCATGAGAAAGACGCTCAGGTCACGGTTTCAACCGCACACCGCAGCAAAGGGCTGGAATGGCCGGTGGTAATGCTGAGTGAGGATTTTACTGACATTACCGACCCGCTTCTTTCGCAGGATGAGCGGCAGGATGAGACTAACCTGCTGTACGTGGCTGTCACCCGGGCCAGAAGAACGCTTGTGCTTAACGAACTGATGCGCTGGCTGAGCGATGAAGGCGGGAAAAACCGCGAGACGACGCACGAAACCGTACCGTCCGGAAATGGAGAGAGCGCCGACAGGCACGAAGAAACGGGAAAAACTTCTGAGAGTGAGTAACTGGTTTTTTATGGTGAAGCGCGGGGAGTGTCACAACACTGGGCAGCCCTATACCAGGAGAAAATCATGCGCGACAGAATCAGGACCCTTAGGTTTCTGTTTTCAAAAGGTGAACCGGAACCAGCACATCATGTATCCGCTGTCACACCTGCCGGCTACCACACTCCGCGTACGGTCGATACGCTGTGCTGTAGTCCGTTGAGAAAAACCTGCCTGCAACAAATATGGGAAAACAGCTCACTTCCGGCGGATGTTTATCACCGGTTTTATATAACGCCACTGCATGGCTTACTGGCCAGGGTACAGAATGTGCCGGCAACACAGCAGGGAAGGTGGTCGCAGTCAGACGGCTTCGGGGACCTTACGCTGCAGTTCACAACCTGTGCGGTCAGACTGGCCAAAGGATACATGTTTCCACCCGGAGCTGCGCCAGAAGAGCAGGCAGAGCAAAACGTGATGTGGAATGCAGTCATTTTCTGGTCTGCACTGTTCTGGCATTTGCCGCTCCTGGCGTCTCTGGAGGGTGAGCTGCTTGATGGTAAAAGCTGGCTTCCGGGAATAACCGTTCCGGACTCACCTTATCGATTTCGCTTCCGGGAAGCTGACAACTCCTCAGCTTTTGCAGCGCTGGCAGCAGGACAACTTGTGCCAGCAGAGGCGACAGGATGGCTGGCAGAAAATCCCGAAGCTCTGGGCAATCTTACCGGGGCCTTATGGAACCAGCATCCGGCGATGCCACTTATTAGAAGCTTAATGAAGCAAGCTGCTGAAAAGGTGGAATCGCCTTCGCTGGAGGTATCCGGGGCAAATGAGAAAGTTAACACCCTCATAGAGCCGGCCCTTTCAGTTACGCAAACGCCGTCTGATCAAGAGATTGAATCAGAACCGTCAGTAGAAGCAAAACTTAAAACTGCATCGCCAGAAGTTCCAGATTTGCAGGGTATTCAACTCGCATCTTCTATTGCACCGGTGCCGATGGCTGATGACAGCAATCTCGTCAGCAATGAAAAGGCAGGCGAGATTACGGAATGTGATCCAAACGAAACAGAGAAGGCTGATACAGAGATGCTGCTAAGTCTGTTCAGTGCAATTGCAGAGCCTGATATGACCGGGACTGAAGCATGTGATGAAGAGCCTTCAATCAGTACGAGAGCAGAAAGTGTGCCAGAATTTTCCCCCCTTAATGAACTAAGTCCCGAAGCTGATAAGCCTGAGATAAATCAGACAGTAGCAGAAGACTCTTTCCCTGAACGCGCTGTAGAGGATAACATCCCTTTACACAGCATTAACATTGACGCACAAAAAACAGTGATAAAAAAACAGACTGGCACTGAATTTGTCAGGTGGCTTTCTGAAGGACTTAAGAGCAAGCGAATTGATATTAATCAGCCTGATTCGAGGGCGCATGCAGTTGCAGGGTTCATCTTTCTCAGGGTTCCGGACATATTTTATCTTTACATCAGAGAAAGCGGAGCAGAGCTAAGCAGGGATTCCATACAAATTGAATTTGAGAAGCTGCATATTCACAGGGTGCGCAGGGGAGAGCGTTTTATTAAAGCAAAACTGTACCACTCGCCTGGCAAAGAAGGCACGTTTAAACCTGTAAGTGGATATCTTGTCAAGACTACACACCTTTTCAGAGGGGCGTCTTCCCCTGAAGACAGCGGGCTTCTGTCTTTCCTGTGAAGGAGGGGCAGTCCATGAGGGCCCTTAAGGGCAGCTTGATTTAGAAAAAGGAAATGCTGTATGTCTGACAAAAACCATTATACGACATGGGAAGAATTGCTTGAGGAGTACTTCTTCGCCCGAAACCTGCGAGCTGCAACAGAATGGAGCTACGCAAAGGTTGTAAAGGGATTCCTGAAATTTACGGGGGCAGACATAACCCCATCAATGGTTACACATCATGAAGTACTCAGATGGCGGCGACATGTACTCAGAGAAAAGCAACAATCGGCGCAGACCTGGAACAATAAAATTGCACATCTCAGGGCCCTCTATAACTATGCTATGGAAAGTGGTTTATTGCCTGCGGGCAAAAACCCTTTTAACAATTGCACTGTACAGCGGGACAGAAAGAAAAAGCGGACTTTAAACCGCTCTCAGCTAACCCGCCTTTATCTGATAATGCAGCAGGCTGAAATTGAATCCAACCGGAAAATTTTCGCACGTGGCGGTCGGAGTGCGCTTTACCCGGCCTGGTTCTGGATAACCGTCCTGGATACGCTCAGATATACGGGAATGAGGCAAAATCAACTGCTGCATATTCAGCTCAGGGACGTCAATCTGACAGAAGGTTATATAGATCTGCGCCTTGAGGGGAGTAAAACGCACAGGGAATGGCGCGTTCCCGTTGTTAAGCAGCTGCGTTTGCGGCTACAGCTTCTTCTTACACGGGCAACGGAGGCTGGAGCCGGGCCAAAAGATAACCTCTTCGATGTCAGTTTTTACATTGCCGGGAAAAAGGCAAAATTTGATAGGAATGATGTGACAGTGATGCATCAAAAGATCCGCTCCTTTTTTCGCCGTCTGTCAAAGGAATGTGGTTTTGCCGTTTCGCCGCACCGTTTCAGACATACCCTGGCTACAGAACTGATGAAAGCACCGGAAAGGAATCTTCAGTTGGTTAAAGATTTACTGGGTCATCGTAGCGTAAGCACAACAATGGAATATGTGGAACTCAATATGGACATTGTGGGAAAAACACTGGAAGAAGAATTGTCGCTGCACACAGATCTCTGTGTAGAAAGGGAATTACAACTATTGACACAAAACTGATTGACTGGGATTATTGCCAGTGATCGAGAACAGGGAGCCTGCGGACACAGGCTCCCTGACTTGAGGGACTGATTCAGAAACGTTAACCAGTGCAGATACGCCTACACCGGAGGACATTCCGTAATGACCGGCCCCTGTATTAACCGCCCGTTAAGGTTCTCATCTCTTAACCAGCGTGCTTTGATGCAAAATTAGTGGTGCCCGGACTCGGAATCGAACCAAGGACACGGGGATTTTCAATCCCCTGCTCTACCGACTGAGCTATCCGGGCAACGGGGCGCATTAAACCGTATTGGCTGGGAAGCGTCAACGGCTTTTTCCCGGTTTATGGTTCAAGCGTCCATTTTTACATCAAAAACCGCGCCGGGAGCGGGTTGGCTGCCGGAATTGTGGCTTGATGCCCCTCAGAAAAAATGCCATGATTGCGCAAATTTTGTCTTCCGTTTTACGCGACAGCTTATGAGGGTTGCGGCATGACAGGCTTATCCCATCGCACCTTCCGGTGCTGCCGCACGGCGCTCACCGCCGCCCCGTTAATGCCAGCCCGGCTGCGCCCGGCGCGTTCTCCCTGTTCGATCCTTTCCTGTGTTCATTCCCAGTCTGACGTCACCATGCGGTGAAGTTACCCCCTGTACCGGCTGTTGGGCATGATTAAAAACAGAGTGCGCCTCTGGTTTTACTGATGTCTATCGACGGTGCTGATCCCAGTTTATTGCCTGTGCCCGGCGTGTTGCGACGGGGCCGCATAAACCGTTGTCGCCGATAGGGATATCACGTTGTGGGAGAGGGCGCTGCGTTGCCTTGTCCCTTGCCGTGCCAGTGTGGCACCCCCTCATCCTTAACCGTTTGAGAGTTGCAGATGAAATCATTGAAAATAGCAGCAAGCGCCGACGTGGCCTCACATCTGGACACCCCGCGTGACGTCATCGGGCTGGCGTCCGCCGACTATACCGAGGTGGCCGCCATCGTGGTCTCGGCGCAGGATCTGCACGCCGGCCGGCTGGAGGCCGTGCAGCAGACTGGTTTTGCCATCCCGGCGTTTGTGGCGATAACGGGCGATGAAACCGTGTCGCCGGATTACCTGCCGCAGCTGAAGGGGGTTATCTCCCTGTCGGATGCCAACCGGGCCTTCTACGGCGCACAACTGGAAGCCGCCGCCGCTGCCTATGAGGCTGCGCTGTTCCCGCCGTTTTTTGACACGCTGAAAAAGTATGTCGAGATGCAGAACTCCACCTTTGCCTGCCCCGGCCACCAGGGCGGTGAGTTCTTCCGCCGCCATCCGGCCGGCCGCCAGTTCTATGAGTTCTTCGGGGAGAATGTGTTCCGTTCCGACATGTGCAACGCGGATGTGAAACTGGGCGATCTGCTGATCCACGAGGGCAGTGCCAAAGATGCGCAGAAGCACGCGGCGAAAGTCTTCAGCGCCGACAAAACCTATTTCGTGCTGAACGGCACCTCGGCCGCCAACAAAGTGGTGTGTAACGCCCTGCTGACGCGCGGCGATCTGGTGCTGTTTGACCGCAACAACCATAAGTCCAACCACCACGGCGCGCTGATCCAGGCCGGGGCGACGCCGGTGTACCTGGAGACGGCGCGTAACCCGTTCGGCTTTATCGGCGGGATTGATGCGCACTGCTTTGATGAAGCCTACCTGCGCCGGGAAATCGCCCGCGTTGCCCCGCAGCGTGCTGACCAGGCGCGCCCGTTCCGGCTGGCGATTATCCAGCTCGGCACCTATGACGGCACCATCTACAACGCCCGCCAGGTGGTGGAGAAGATCGGCCACCTGTGTGACTACATCCTGTTTGACTCGGCGTGGGTCGGCTATGAGCAGTTTATCCCGATGATGCAGCAGTGCTCGCCGCTGCTGCTGGAACTGGGCGAAAACGATCCGGGCATCATCGTTACCCAGTCGGTGCACAAACAGCAGGCCGGCTTCTCGCAGACCTCACAGATCCATAAAAAAGATAACCACATCAAGGGCCAAAAGCGCCACGTCAGCCATAAAAAGCTCAATAATGCGTTTATGCTGCACGCCTCCACCAGCCCGTTCTACCCGCTGTTTGCGGCGCTGGACGTCAACGCGCGGATGCACGCCAACGGCAGCGGCCACCATATGTGGCTGGCGTGCGTTAAAACCGGCATTGAGGCGCGTAAAATGCTGCTCAACCGCTGCACGATGATCCAGCCCTTCGTGCCGCCGGTGGTGGACGGCAAACCCTGGCAGGATCATGACACTGACCTGATGGCGAACGATGTGCGCTTCTTTGACTTTGTGCCGGGTGACAAGTGGCACGCGTTTGAAGGCTACGCCGAGCACCAGTATTTTGTGGATCCGTGCAAACTGTTGCTGACCACGCCGGGTATTGACGCTGCGACCGGCAACTACACCGAATTCGGCATTCCGGCCACGATCCTTGCCAATTACCTGCGTGAGAATGGGATCGTGCCGGAGAAGTGCGATCTCAACTCGATCCTGTTCCTGCTCACCCCGGCGGAGAGTGACGCCAAGATGGTGCAGCTGGTGGAGGAGATCGCCCGCTTCGAGCGTTACGTGCAGGAGGATGCGCCGCTGGAAGAGGTGTTGCCGACCGTCTATCGCAAAAATGAGGCGCGTTACCGGGGCTACACCCTGCGCCGGCTCTGCCAGGAGATGCACGATCTTTACGTCAGCTTTGATGTGAAACAGTTGCAGAAAGAGATGTTCCGCCAGGCGCATTTCCCACAGGTGAGGATGAACACCCAGGACGCGCACAACGAATTCATCCGCGACAATGCAGAGCTGATTCCGATCGGCGAGGCGGAAGGCCGGGTGGCGGTGGAAGGGGCGTTGCCTTACCCGCCGGGCGTGCTCTGCGTGGTGCCGGGTGAAGTGTGGGGCGGGGCGGTGCAACGCTACTTTATGGCGCTGGAAGAGGGCATTAACCGGTTGCCGGGCTTCTCGCCGGAGTTGCAGGGCGTGTATGTGGAGAAGAGGCCGGAGGGCTGGAAACGCATTATGGGCTACGTGCTGACGCAGCCACCGCAGGCCTGACAATAAAAAACCCGCCTTGGCGGGTTTTTTTATAGGGGGCGATGGTTATCAGAAAACAGCGGCTCAGCCGCCGCGGCGGTAACTCTTCTGCGCGGTATTGACCTTGTAGAGGTAACGGCGCGATTCGCCCGACGGGTGCTTGGTGGTCAGCGTCGTATAGACGTCGCCCGGCGCCATGCTGTTGATGATGTTGAACGCCCGCGCCTTGTCGCTGGAGAAGACGCGCAACACGCTGCCCGCGCCGCCGTTGTAGGCGGTGATCACCGCGTAGCGGCGTGAGGTCGGGTTGCTGATGCCGCCCAGGTAGCTGTTTTGCAAAATCGACAGGTAGGCGGTGCCGGTGTCGATGTTGTTTTCCGGGTCAAACAGGTAGTTACGGCTCGGTTTGCCCCACTTGCCCTGCATCTTGAACACGTCCACCCCGGCGGAGTGCTGCACCACCTGCATCAGCCCCAGCGCGTCAGAGTTGCTCACGGCATAGGGGTTGAAGCTCGATTCGGTCTGCATAATCGCCAGGATCAGCGACGAGTCGACGCCATACTTGGCGGCGGCTTTACGCACCATCGGCAGGTATTTATGCGCACGTTTGTCGAGGTGGTTCGGCACCAGCTGGATCGTGACCGAGTAGATCACATGCAGGCCGGATTCGCGTTTTTGCAGGCGGTTCTGCAACAGGTAGTCGGCAAAGTGCGCCGCGCGCCACTCCCAGCGGATCGGCTCGCCGTTGTTGTCCAGCACCTGGCCGTAGAGCAGCGGCTCTTTGCTGATCTGGATATCGTTGGCGTCGGAGTAGAGATCCACGCCGTCCGGATCTTCCCCGATCAGCAGGGTGGTGATGATCGCCTGGCGTAAATGCGCCGCCGGATCGGTGCCGGCGATGGTCTCGATGGTGATGGTCCCGCTGTCAAAGTTGATGTGGCTGCGGGTCTGGTACTGATCCGAGTATTTGACGTAGTCCTTCGGCCCGGCAATCAGGACTTCGTTCATGCCCCAGATATTCTCGATGTTATTGGCAAACTGCCCCATCAGAATATCGAATCCGTTGGTATCTTTTACAAAGGCTTCACTGAACGCATCGCTTTTCTTGTCGCTGGAGCAAGAGACCAGCAAAGGCGCAATTATCATCAGCGCTAAAATTTTCTTCATCTTAAATGCCGTGTCGTGATGAAAGAAGCAGGGCCAATCCAGCCCTGAAAATAGGCGTTCCGGCTTACTCGCTCGGCGGCGTATAACCTTCAATATGAACGTCATGCCCTTCAAACAGGAACTTCACCATCTCCTGCTCCAGCAGCTTGCGGTCGGCCACGTTCATCATGCTGAGTTTTTTCTCGTTAATCAGCATGGTCTGCTTGGTCTGCCACTGCGCCCACGCCTCTTTGGAGATTTCGTTATAGATGCGCTTGCCCAGTTCACCGGGGTAGAGCTGGAAATCCTGCCCTTCGGCATCGCGTTGTAAAAAGGTGCAATAGATGGTTCTGCTCATGCTTATTCCTCATCTGCGGCGCGATGGCCGAATAATGATTGCTGTGTGGGGGAGTGCCGGGCCAGCTCGGCCAGCAGGCGCTCAACCGGGGCGGCCAGCCCGACCGAAGGCGGCCGCGCTAAGTTATACCAGAGACCGTCGCCGGCATCCATGCCGCCCGGTGCGGATGCGCTGCTTATGTGCACCGGTACGATATCCAGGTGGAAGTGGCTGAATGTGTGGCGAAAGGCGATAAGCTGCTCACGCGGCGCGGCCTGTAGCCCGTGTGCGCCCAGCCAGGCTTCCAGCGCGGCTTCGCTCTCATGTTGCGGGAAGCCGTACAGGCCGCCCCATAACCCGGACGGCGGGCGCTTCTCCAGCCAGATGCTGCCCTGGTGCTCAATCAGCGCCATCCAGCCGGTGCGCACCGGCAGCACTTTCTTCGGCTTCTTGCCGGGGTACTCTGCCCAGCTGTGGTGGGCATACGCCTCACAGCCGCGGTTCAGCGGGCAGAGTTCGCATTTGGGTTTTGAACGGGTGCAGATCATCGCACCCAGATCCATCATCGCCTGGTTGAACTGCTGCACGCCGTCGGCCGGGGTCACCTGTTCGCTGAGTTGCCACAGGCGGTTCTCGACTTTTTTCTCCCCCGGCCAGCCGGCGACCGCATAACAGCGCGCCAGCACCCGTTTGACGTTGCCGTCGAGGATCGGGAAGTGCTGGCCGAGCGACAGCGACAGCACCGCCCCGGCGGTGGAGCGGCCGACGCCGGGCAGGGCCGCCACCGCGTCAAAAGTGGTCGGGAATTCGCCGCCATGCAGCGCCACCACCTGCTGCGCCGCCTTGTGCAGGTTGCGCGCACGGGCGTAGTAACCCAGCCCCGTCCAGAGGTGCAGCACCTCATCCAGCGGGGCGGCGGCCAGCGCCTGTACATCCGGGAAGCGGGCCATAAAGCGTTCAAAATAGGGGATCACGGTGGCGACCTGGGTTTGTTGCAACATCACCTCAGAGAGCCATACTTTATAGGGCGTTTTTTCAAGCTGCCACGGCAGGGTTTTACGGCCGCAGCGTTGGTACCAGTCAAGCACCAGGCGCGCGAACGGTTGCGCTTCCATCATAGGCGGGGTCGGTTTCTCAGAAAAAGAGTAGCCTGCGATTCCAGCACAGACCCCCGCCGGAGTAAACCGGAACTTTCCGGCTACACCGCCCGATAAAACGCGGCGCTTGCTAAAGCAGGGTATCTTTGGATAATGCGCCTTTCCTTTATTCACAGCCAAACAGACGAAACGCACTATGATTAATGACGTCATCTCGCCGGAATTCGATGAAAACGGCCGCCCGCTGCGCCGTATCCGCAGCTTTGTCCGCCGTCAGGGCCGCCTGACCAAAGGGCAGCAACACGCGCTGGATAACTTCTGGCCGGTAATGGGCGTGGAGTACCAGACGTCGCCGGTCAGCCTGGAGACACTGTTTGGCCGCGAAGCGCCCACGGTGCTGGAGATTGGTTTCGGCATGGGGGCCTCGCTGGTGACCATGGCAGAGAGCAACCCGCACCAGAACTTCCTGGGCATTGAAGTGCACTCGCCGGGTGTCGGGGCCTGCCTCGGCACCGCCCACGAGGCGGGCGTCAGCAACCTGCGTGTGATGTGCCATGATGCGGTGGAAGTGCTGGAAAATATGATCCCGGATAACTCGCTTACCATGGTGCAGCTGTTCTTCCCCGATCCGTGGCACAAAGCACGCCACAACAAACGCCGCATCGTGCAGGTGCCGTTTGCCGAGCTGGTGCTGCGTAAACTGAAGCTGGGCGGCGTGTTCCATATGGCAACCGACTGGGAAGCCTACGCAGAGCACATGCTGGAAGTGATGAACCAGATTGCCGGGTACAAAAACGTCTCCGAAAGCGGCGACTATGTCCCACGGCCGGAATCACGCCCGCTGACCAAATTTGAAGCGCGTGGCCATCGTCTTGGCCATGGCGTATGGGACCTTATGTTTGAGAGGACAAAGTAATGGCCACACAACGCAGCCGCCGTTTGCGCAAAAAGTTACACATCGACGAGTTCCAGGAGCTGGGCTTCTCGGTGAAATGGACCTTCCCGGAGAACACCGCGGTTGATGTGATCGACGCGACGCTCGACACCTTCATCAATGAAGTGATTGAGCCGAACGGCCTGGCGTTTGACGGCGGCGGTTACCTGGAGTGGGAAGGGCTGGTGTGCCTGCAGAAGATTGGCAAATGCACCGATGAGCATCGCCAGTTGGTGAAAAGCTGGCTTGAGCAGCACAACATGACCGACGTGGTGGTCAGCGAGCTGTTCGACATCTGGTGGGAATAAGCCCTGCCGCGGTAAAAAAAGCGCCTTCCGGCGCTTTTTTTATGGGCATGTTTCCCGCTCAGGAGAGGAACCAGTTCAGCCGCTCACGCAGCGCCACCACCCGGCCGACGATGATCAGGCTCGGGCTGCTGACCTCCTGCGCCAGGCCGGCAAGTTGGCGTAACTCACCGCTGACCACCCGCTGCTTCACCGAGGTGCCGTTCTCCACCAGCGCCACCGGCATCGTGCCGCTCATGCCGTGCGCCATCAACTGCTGCTGGATCGCCGGGGCCTGCGAAAGCCCCATGTAAAACACCAGCGTCTGCTGCCCGGCGGCCAGCGTGGCCCAGTCCAGCTCGCCCTCTTTTTTCAGGTGGCCGGTCACCAGCCGCACGCTCTGCGCATAGTCGCGGTGGGTGAGCGGGATGCCGCTGTAAGCCGCGCAGCCGGACGCCGCCGTAATGCCGGGCACCACCGAGAAAGGAATGCCGGTGTCGCACAGGGTTTCCAGCTCCTCGCCGCCGCGCCCGAAGATAAAGGGATCGCCCCCTTTCAGCCGCACCACGCGCTTGCCGCGCCGCGCCTGCGCCAGCAGGATCTGGTTGATCTCCTCCTGCGGCACGCAGTGGTAACCGGCGCGCTTGCCGACGAAAATGCGCTCCGCGTCGCGCCGTACCAGGTTCATCACCTCATCCGACACCAGCCGGTCATACACCACGATGTCCGCGCGCTGGATCTGCTGCAACCCCTTCAGCGTCAGCAGCCCGGCGTCGCCCGGCCCGGCCCCGACCAACACCACTTCGCCGTGGTGGTCCAGCGGCTCGCTGAACAGGGTTTCAACAAGTTGCGTGCTGCGGGCGCTCTCCTTTGCGGCCACGGCGTGCGCCAGCGGCTGGTGGTCAAACAGTTTTTCCCAGAAGTGCCGCCGTTCGCCCTGGGAGTGCCAGCGCTGTTTAACCCGTTGGCGCAGGCTGCCCGCCAGCGCAGCCAGTTCACCCAGGTGCTGCGGCAACAGCGCTTCCAGCTTCTCGCGCAGCAGCCGCGCCAGCACCGGCGCACGCCCGCCGGAAGAGACCGCCACCATCAGCGGCGAGCGGTCGATGATCGACGGCATGATAAAGCTCGCCTGCTCAGGCGCATCCACCACATTGCAGAAAATGCGCTGCGCCTCGGCCGCGTCACTGACCTGCCGGTTGACGGCCATGTCATCGGTGGCGGCAATCACCAGCCATGTCTCCGCCAGCAGCGCGGCGTCAAACGGCTGACACACCAGCGTCAGCGCCTGTTGTTCTGCCCACAGGTGAAATTGCGGGGTGAACGACAGGGCGCACACGGTCAGCTCTGCCCCGGCGTCCATCAGCAGGCGCGCCTTGCGTTCGGCGATGTCGCCCCCGCCTACCAGCAGGCAGGCACGCTGACGTAACTGGCAGAAAATCGGCAGGTAATCCATAGCGTAACCCTCAGGCTATCCGGTGGTTAACGGCGGTGGCCGGTTGCGGGCGCTGGGTGCGTGGGGTGGCATACCAGTACCCCAGCCCCATAAATACTGCGCCGGAGAGCGTATTGCCGAGCGTCACCCACAGCAGGTTGTGGCCGATACCCGCCAGCGTGTAAGCCTCGCTGTGGTGGCCGAACCAGGAGAGGGCGAACAGCGTCATGTTTGCGACGGAGTGCTCGTAACCGGAGGCGATAAAGGCCAGCAAACACCACCAGATGGCGATGAACTTCGCTGCGCCCTCGGTGCGCAATGCCATCCAGATTGCCAGGCACACCAGCCAGTTGCAGAGCGCGCCTTTGAAGAACAGCACCATCGCCGGGGCGGTGGTTTTCGCCAGCGCCGCGGTGTGCAGCAAACTCGATTCTGTCGGCAGCAGGCTGCCGCCGCCCCAGTGGTAGAGCAGGGCGACAAAGACGGAGCCGAGCAGGTTCCCGAGCCAGGTTTGCGGCAGGATCGCCCACATCTCAGCGGGGCGGATGGTGCCGGCTTTCACGCCCAGCGTCAGGAACATGGTATGGCCGGTAAACAGTTCAGACCCGGCGATGATCACCAGCGTCAGCGCGATGCCGAAAGTTGCGCCCATCACCAGCGGCCGCACGGCCGCGTCCAGCAGGTTGCCGAGGGTGAAAATCAAAATAATCGCCAGGCCCACGTAGGCCCCGGCCATCGCGGAACTGACCCAGAAGCTCAGCGGCGTCTCTTTGGCCAGCCGCGCAATGCGTGCGGCATTGGCGGCACATTTATTCAGGGTGTCGGTAAACATAGGGGGGTATCCCAGAGGTAATAGAAAGCTAAAAAAAGGGGGCCGCGCGGCCCCCAACAATCAGGCGTTAACCTGCACGTTGCCGTCCTGGACTCTGACCGGCCAGGCGGGCACCGAGTGCGCCTCATCTTCCATGCACAGCCCGTCACGCAGGCGGAAACGCTGTTTTTTCAGTGGGCTGGCGACCCACAATTCGCCCTGATGCTCCGCGATAATGCCGCGTGACAGCACGCTCGCCTGGGCAAACGGGTCAATATTGCTCAGGGCAAACAGCCGGTCGTCGGCGTAAGGGCGGAACAGGGCGATCTGTTGGCCGCCCACCAGCGCACAGACGCCGGTAGCGGGCAAAATGGCCTCTAACGGGCAGACGGTTGTCCACTGGCTCATGAGTTCACCTCCATTTCCTGTTCCGGCGCGGCCACCAGCCGCACCGGGATGCGCTCTTCCGGCCGCGCCGGGCGGTGCTGATCACGTTCCGGCACGACCTGCACGTTCGGGTCACGCTGCGGGCTGTTGATAAAGTGGGCGAAGCGGGAGAGCTGTTCCGGGTGGGCCAGGGTTTCCTGCCATTCGCACACCACGCGTGCCTGCAACTGGGCGATTTCCGCCTCCAGCTGTGCATTCAGGCCGAGTTTGTCATCGATGATGACGCTGCGCAGGTAGGCGATGCCGCCCTCCAGGCTTTCAAGCCACAAGGAGGTGCGCTGCAGTTTGTCGGCGGTGCGGATGTAGAACATCATGAAACGGTCGAGGTAACGGACCAGCGTCTCACGGTCGAGATCCGCCGCCAGCAGATCCGCATGGCGCGGTTTCATGCCGCCGTTGCCGCAGACATACAGGTTCCAGCCTTTTTCCGTGGCGATGATGCCCACGTCTTTGCCCTGCGCTTCAGCGCATTCACGGGTACAGCCCGAGACGCCGAACTTCATTTTGTGCGGGGTGCGGATGCCTTTATAACGGTTCTCCAGCTCAACGCCGAAGCCCACGCTGTCGCCGACGCCAAAGCGGCACCAGGTGCTGCCGACGCAGGTTTTCGCCATGCGCAGCGCTTTGGCGTAGGCGTGGCCGGTTTCGAACCCGGCGTCGATCAATGTCTGCCAGATGGCGGGCAGGTCATCTTTCTGCGCGCCAAACAGGGCGATGCGCTGGGAGCCGGTAATTTTGGTGTAGAGGTGGTATTTGCGCGCCACCTCGCCAATCGCCAGCAGCCCTTCCGGGGTGATTTCACCCCCCGGCGAGCGCGGGATCACCGAGTAGGTGCCGTCTTTCTGGATATTGCCGAGGAAGATGTCGTTGCTGTCCTGCAACGGCGTGTGTTGCGGTGCCAGCACGTACTCATTCCAGCTGGAGGCCAGCAGCGAACCCACGGTCGGCTTACAGATTTCACAGCCGTAGCCCTTGCCGTATTTCTCCCGCAGGGCGTCAAAGGAGGTGATGCCCTCCACGCGGATCAGGTGGTAAAGCTCCTGGCGCGAATAGGCAAAGTGTTCACACAGGTGATGGTTGACCTCGATCCCCTGTTTGCTCAGCTCGGCGTTCAGCACCTGCGTTACCAGCGGGATACAGCCGCCGCAGCCGGTCCCGGCTTTGGTTTCCGCTTTGATCGCGGCCACAGTGTGGCAGCCGCCCTGTACCGCGCGGATGATGTCGCCTTTTGAGACGTCGAAACAGGAGCAGATCTGCGCCGTTTCCGGCAGGGAATCGACCCCCAGCGCCGGTTTGCCGCTGCCGGCATGGGCCGGCAGGATCAGCGCGTCCGGGTGTTCCGGCAGGGTGATCTGGTTGAGCGCCAGTTGCAGCAGGTTGCCGTAATCACTGGTGTCGCCCACCAGCACTGCGCCGAGCAGCGTGCTGTTATCTGCACTCACCACCAGCCGTTTGTAGACTTCTTTGCTTTCGTCGAGATAGACATAACTGCGTGCGCCCGGCGTGCGGCCATGCGCGTCGCCGATGCCGCCGACGTCCACGCCCAGCAGCTTCAGTTTGGCGCTCATGTCTGCGCCGCTAAAGGCGTTCTCACGCCCCAGCAGGCTGTCCGCCGCCACCTGGGCCATTTTGTAGCCCGGTGCCACCAGGCCAAAAACCCGATCTTGCCAGGCGGCGCACTCGCCGATGGCGTAGACGTCCGGGTCTGAACTCTGGCAGCTGTCATTGATGGCGATGCCGCCGCGTGCGCCAATGGCGAGGCCGCACTGGCGCGCCAGTTTGTCCTGCGGGCGGATGCCGGTGGAGAAGACGATAAAGTCCACCTCCAGCGCGCTGCCGTCAGCGAACTGCATGATTTTACGCGCCTCCCGGCCCTGATCGGTGATCAGCTGGGTGTTTTTGCCGGTATGCACCTGCACGCCCATCCGTTCGATCTTCTGGCGCAGCTGTTCGCCGCCCATGCGGTCGAGCTGTTCTGCCATCAGCACCGGCGCGAACTCCACCACGTGCGTCTCAACGCCGAGGTTTTTCAGCGCCCCGGCCGCTTCCAGCCCCAGCAGGCCGCCGCCCACCACCGCGCCGCGCTTGCTGCGCCGGGCGCAGGCTTCGATGGCGTTGAGATCCTCAATGGTGCGGTAGACGAAGCAATCCTGGGTGTCGGCGCCCTGGATCGCCGGGATCCACGGGTAGGAGCCGGTGGCCATCACCAGTTTGTCATACCAGACGGTTCGGCCGCTGGTGGAGTGGATCACCTTCTCCTGGCGGTTGATGGTGATGGCGCGCTCGCCCACCAGCACCTGAATATTGTGCTTCTCGTAGAAGCCTTCGCGCACCAGTGACAGTTCTTCCGCCGTATGGTGTGAAAAGTAAGAGGAGAGATGCACCCGGTCGTAAGCGAGGCGTGGTTCCTCACAAAACACGGTGATCTCGAATTGGCCCGGTTGTGCCTTCTCCATCAGTTCTTCGATGAAGCGATGCCCGACCATACCGTTGCCGATGACAGCGAGTCTGACTTTGCTCATTTTTGCCCCACATTCTTATTTATTGCGCTCACGATAACGCGTTGGCGGCGGCACTTATTGATGCAGATCAAGTTCGCTGTTTGATAACTCTTAAGGGTTATCTGGCTGATTTTCCGTTATTTTTATAAGTTGCTAAGAATATTCAACTTTAGCTGAAACGAGTCAGTGGCCGGCAAAACCACCGGAGGTTTAACAGAAAAAAATAAGAAAGATTCAGCAACGCATTCGCCGGGCGAAGACAGGTACAATACCCGGCATTAACGTAACGGCCCGCGGCATGAACGTACCGGCCGTGTGGGGTAAAAGAGAGAAGTATGGCGAGGGAGACGTAACGTGCGCGGAGCACCCAAGGTGATGACAGAACTGGACAACGCCCTGCTGGAGGAGATTGTGCGCCAGGTCAGGCCGCTGATTGGGCAGGGCAAGGTCGCGGATTATATTCCGGCGCTGGCGGAAGTGCCGGCTGACCGGATGGGCATCGCGATCTGTACCGTTGACGGGCGGGAGTATTATGCCGGGGACGCCACGGAGCGCTTCTCCATCCAGTCGATCTCCAAAGTCCTGAGCCTGACGCTGGCGCTGACGCGTTATCAGGAGCATGAGATCTGGCAGCGCGTCGGCAAGGAGCCGTCGGGCCAGCCATTTAACTCGCTGGTGCAGCTGGAGCTGGAGCAGGGCAAGCCGCGCAACCCGTTCATCAACCCCGGCGCGCTGGTGGTGTGCGACATGTTGCAGACCCGCCTCAGCGCCCCGCGCCAGCGGATGCTGGAAGTGGTGCGGCAACTCGCCGGGCAGGGTGACCTGGTCTACGACACCCGCGTGGCGCGCTCGGAGTTCGAGCACAGTGACCGCAATGCGGCCATTGCCTATCTGATGAAATCCTTCGGCAACTTCGAGAATGAGGTACTTTCGGTACTTCAGACCTATTTTAATTATTGTGCCCTGCGCATGAGTTGCCGTGAACTGGCCCGCACCTTCGTCTACCTGGCGAACCAGGGGCGGCCGCTGGCGTCAGAGACGGCGCTGCTGTCACCGCGCCAGGCACGGCAGATCAACGCGTTGATGGTGACGTGCGGCATGTACAACGGGGCAGGGGAATTTGCCTACCGCGTGGGCATGCCGGGCAAATCCGGCGTCGGCGGCGGCATCATCGCCGTGGTGCCGGACGAGATGTGTATCGCCGTATGGTCGCCGGAACTCGATCCGGCAGGGAACTCTTTGGCCGGCACCGCTGCCTTAGAACAGCTGGCGCAGCGGATTGGGCGCTCAATTTTTTAATCTGCCGCCTTGGGGGCGACAGGAGAGGGAGAACGATGAAACTGAAAACCGCATTAAAAAACGGCCTGTGTGCCGCCGCGTTGCTGACTGCCGTGCAGGCGCAGGCGGCGTACCAATGTAACGTCAAACCGCAGGATGACATCGTCATCACCCCGCAAACGGTGCAGGTGGTGGGGGCCAGCGGCAACTTCACCATTTCGCCGACCGGTGATATCAACAACAACGGCAAGCTGATGGACCTGGACACGCTGCAACGCCAGAAAGCGGTGGATTATCAGGGCGCGTTGCGCCGTGACCTGCCGTGGATCGACACCGGTGCGCAGCAGCATCTGGAGAAGGCGCGCGTGGCGCTGGACAAGGTGATCGTGGAGCAGCTCGGCAGCGACAGCAACGTGCGCACCCGCCTGAGCACCCTGAACGACCAGCTCAAGCAGCAGATGAACCGCATCCTTGAGCACCGCAACGGCGGCCTGGTGTTCCACCATCAGGCGATTTCGCAGGTCGAAGAGGACGGCAAACGCATCGTGCAGCAGAGCATGGGCGGCGTCCTGCAGGACAGCCTGAACGAAATGGGCGTCAAACAGGCGGCCGGTGCCTCGGACAGCAACCCGTTGCAGGCGGTGATGGGCAACCTGGGCGGCCTGCAACAGGCGATCCAGGCGGAGTGGAGCAATCAGGAGCAGGACTTCAGCCAGTTCGGCCACGAAGTCTGTAACCGCGTCACGGCACTGGAAAACCAGCGCGCCGGGCTGCTCAGCAGCCTGAAATAGCGTGAACGCGAGGCAATAAAAAACGGGCGCTGAAGAGCGCCCGTTTTTGTTTCGTGCGGCTTACGCCTCGTCCGGCAGGAACAGCTCCAGCAGCGAGTTCAAAAACAGCTTGCCGTGCGGCGTAATTTGCCAGGCATCGGCGGTTTCAGTGATGTAACCCTGCGCCAGCGCCTCATCCAGCGGGGCGCGCACCACGCTCTCCGGCAGGCCGGTAAAGGCCCTGAACTCGGCGCGCGGGGCCGGCTCCAGCAGGCGGAAGCGGTTCATAAAGAACTCAAACGGCATGTCAGCCGCGGCCACCACATGGCGTTTATCCAGATAACGCCCCTGCATATACCCGCGCGGGTGGCGTGTTTTGCTGGTGCGGGTCACGCTGCCGTCCGGCAGGGTAATCTTGCCGTGTGCGCCGCAGCCGATGCCGAGGTAGTCACCAAAGCGCCAGTAGTTAAGGTTGTGCCGGCACTGGTAGCCCGGCTTGGCGTAGGCCGACGTCTCATACTGTTGGTAGCCCGCCGCGGTAAGCAGTTCATCCCCTTTTTCGAAGATGTCCCACAGCGCGTCATCATCCGGCAACACCGGCGGCTTTGAGGCAAACAGCGTATTGGGTTCGATGGTGAGCTGGTACCACGACAGGTGCGGCGGGTTGAGGGCGATTGCCTGGCGCAAATCGTCCAGCGCCTCTTCCAGCGTCTGGTCCGGCAGGCCGTGCATCAGGTCGAGGTTGAAACTGCGCAGGCCCAGGCCTTCCGCCAGCCGGGCGGCGCGCCTGGCTTCGTCCGGCCCGTGGATGCGGCCGAGGCGCGTCAGTTTCTCCGGGCTGAAACTCTGCACGCCAATCGAAATACGGTTCACCCCGGCGCGCTGATAGCCGCTGAAGCGGTCAGCCTCGACGGTGCCGGGGTTGGCTTCCATGGTGATTTCCGCATCAGCGGCCAGCGGCAGGCGGGCGCGCACGCCGTCCAGCAGCGTCTGCATCGCTTCAGCGCTCAGCAGGCTCGGCGTGCCGCCGCCGATGAAAATCGTACTGAGGGTGCGTCCTGCAACGTCAGGCACGTCCATGTCCAGATCCGCCAGCAGGTGCGCGACGTAGTCGTCATGCGGCACCTCGCCCTTCAGGGCGTGGGAGTTGAAATCGCAGTAGGGGCATTTCTGCACGCACCACGGGATATGGATATAGAGGCTGAGCGGCGGCAGGTTATGCATGTTTCATGGCATCCAGCAGTTGTGACAGCGCGCGGCCACGGTGGGAAATGGCGCGCTTCTCTTCACGCGTCAGGGTGGCGGCGGTTTTGCCCGCTTCCGGCGCGAAGAAAATAGGATCGTAGCCGAAACCGTGGGTGCCTTCGGCGGCGAAGGTGATTTCACCCGGCCAGCTGCCGTGGCAGACCAGCGGCGTCGGGTCATCGGCGTGGCGCAAATAGACCAGCACACAATGGAACTGGGCGTGGCGCTGCCCGGCAGGCACGTCACGCAGCGCCACCAGCAGCTTCTCCAGATTCTGCTGGTCGCTGGCGTCTTCACCGGCATAACGGGCGGAGTAGATGCCCGGCGCGCCGCCGAGGGCGTCCACGGCCAGCCCGGAGTCATCGGCAATCGCCGGCAGGCCGGTGATGCGCGACGCATGGCGCGCCTTGAGGATCGCGTTTTCAATAAAGGTCAGGCCGGTTTCTTCCGCTGACTCAACACCCAGATCGGTCTGGGCGACCACATCCAGGCCAAACTCGGCCAGCAGATGGGCCAGCTCGCGCACTTTGCCGGCGTTACCGGTGGCGAGAACAACTTTTTGCATGGGGTATCCTGCGTTAAATAGGGATGCCGCCGGGACGGCATCAGGAGACAAGCAGCGCGGCCACCTCAGCCGGGATCTGCTGCGGTGCAATAATGCGGACCTGTTTGTGGCGGCCAAGCTCACCCTTTTCGATGAGAACCTGGCCTTTGGCCACCCGGAACTGTTTGGCGAGAAATTTCACCAGATGGGCATTGGCCTGCCCATCCACCGGTGGGGCGGTGATGGCGACTTTCAGTTCATCGCCATGCAACCCGACAAGCTGGTCGCGACTCGATTTTGGCTGAATATATAGCCTGAGTACCAGCCCGTCCAGTTGCGCGGTCACTGCACTCACAGCAGGAACCAGAGCTGCCCAAACAGATCCATGCCCAAGTAGTTGAGCATATAGAGGATCAGCACCACCACCATCGCGGAAAAATCGATGCCGCCCATTGCCGGGATAACGCGGCGGATCGGTGCCATCAGCGGCTCGGTCAGCTGCATCAGGACGTAGTCCATCGGGCCGCTGCCGCGGCTGACCCAGCTCATGATCGAGCGGATAATGATCATCCAGAACACCAGATAGCCGGCCGATTTAAGCACTGAGATCAGGCCAAACAGCAGATTGTAAGGGCTGAGCGAGATGCCGCCGCCCTGGATCAACAGCAGCAGCGGGTACTTGATGGTCATCAGCAGGAACGCCAGCAGCAGCGAGGCGCTGTCCACCGGGCCGAGGGACGGCACCACGCGGCGCAGCGGCCCGACCACCGGCTGGGTGATCTTCACCACAAACTGGGAAAACGGGTTATAGAAATCGGTGCGCGCCCACTGCATCCAGATGCGCAGCAGCAGCACCATCACGTAGAGGTCGACCAGGGTTTTGACCAGAAAAGTCAGCGTCAGCATAAATTACCTTGTTCCTGTGATTAAAACTGTTGTTCCATGTCCTGAGCGCGGGCGATGGCGGCTTGCATGGCGCGGGCGACGATCTCCGGCAATTTCTGCTCATTCATGACGTTAAGAGCTTCTGCGGTGGTGCCGCCTTTGGAGGTAACCCGCTCACGCAGGGTGCCCAGCGACACCTCCGGGCTGGCCTCCACCAGGGCCGCCGCACCGCTGGCCGCTTGCTGCACCAGCAGGCGCGCCTTGTCCGCCGGGAAGCCCTGGCGTTCCATCTCCTGCTGCATCGCTTCCATAAACAGGAAGAAATAGGCCGGGGCGCTGCCGGCAGCGGCGATCACCTGATTGATGCCGTGCTCATCGTCCACCCAGCAGATCTTGCCCACGGACTCCATCAGCGCCGCGGTGAAATCCCGATCCTGTTGGCTGACATACGCCGGGGCATAGAGGCCGCTCATCCCTTTGCCGACCAGCGACGGCGTATTCGGCATAATGCGCACGATGTTGAGCTGCTCACCCAGCAGCGCGCAGAAACGTTCCACCGTGACGCCTGCGGCAATCGACAGCACCAGCTTGCCGCTGAAGTCCACCTGACTGCGCAGCGCGCCGCACACCTCGGCCATCAATTGCGGTTTCACTGCCAGCACCACCACGTCTGCGCTGGCCGCACAGGCGGCGTTGTCGCTGCTGCTGTGCACGCCATAGCGTTCCGCCAGGGCATCGCGGTGGGAGGCCGACGGGGCACAGACGCTGATCAGGCCGGCCGGGTAGCCGCCTTCCACCAGTCCGGCGACGATGGCGCCCGCCATGTTACCGGCACCAATAAAGGCAATGTTGCGATGTTGCATGGGACTCCTTGTTGGGGTTATGCCGCTTAGTCAGTTTCGCGCCGGGCATCATCCCGGCGCCGTCAGGGGTAAGATCACTGGGGCGCGCCGTAGTCCCGCGCGCCGAAAATCGCGGTGCCGATGCGCACCATCGTGCTGCCCGCCGCAATCGCGGCAGGCATATCGTCTGTCATGCCCATCGACAGCGTGTCCGCCTGCGGGTGGCGCGCCTGCAACGCCGCCAGCGCCTCCGCCATTTCACGGAACACCGCCAGCTGGCGCGCGTAGTCGCTTTCCGGTGCCGGGATCGCCATCAGCCCGCGCAACCGCAGGTGCGGCAGCGCAGCGACGGCGTCTGCCAGCGCCGGTAACGCCGCCAGGGGAATGCCCGCTTTGCTGGCTTCGTCACTGATGTTGACCTGAATCAGCACATTGAGCGGCGGCAGCGAGGCGGGGCGCTGCTCGTTGAGCCGGGTGGCAATCTTCAGCCGGTCGACGGTGTGGCACCAGGCGAAATGCTCCGCCACCAGACGGCTTTTATTGGATTGCAGCGGCCCGATGAAGTGCCACACCAGCTCCGCCGCCAGCGGGTGGGCGGCAAAGGCGCGGATCTTGTCCACGCCTTCCTGCACGTAGTTTTCCCCGAACGCGCGCTGGCCGGCGGCCATCGCTTCTTCGAGCGCGCTCGCAGGTTTGGTTTTACTCACGGCAAGCAGCGTAATTTCTTTGGCATCCCGCCCGCATTCTGCGGCAGCGGCGGCGATACGGCGGCGAACATCCTGTAGATTGTGCTCAATCGTACTCATAGTGGCTCAGGCGTCGTGACATGGATATCAATGAATGGGTGGCCCTTAGTGTAAAGCATAATGCCTCCGATCTGCACCTCTGTACCGGACATCCGCCCATCTGGCGGCAGGAGGGCAGCCTGCGGCGTGAGGAGGCAGGCCCGCCGCTGAGTGCCGCGCAACTGGCGCAGTGGTGTGACGCGTGGCTGGACGCCGGGCAGCGGCAGGCGCTGGCGGCCCACGGCCAGCTCGACACTGCATTCACCCTGCCGGGCGGGCCGCGCTTTCGCGCGCATTTGTTCCACCAAAGCCGGGGGCTTTCTGCCGCGCTGCGGCCGTTGCCGGTGGCCTGCCCGACGCCTGCCGCGCTCGGCGTGCCGCCGGTGCTGCTGGAGTGGGTCACGGCAGAAGATGGGCTGATCCTGGTGACCGGGGCCACCGGCAGCGGCAAATCCACCACGCTGGCGGCGCTGGTCGGCCACCTTAACCACCACCATGCGCGGCACATCATCACGCTGGAAGACCCGATCGAATTCCTGCACGTAAGCGAGCGCTGCCTGATCCAGCAGCGGGAGGTCGGGCAGCACTGCGCGAGCTTTGCCCAGGGGCTGCGTGGGGCATTGCGGGAAGACCCGGACGTGATCCTGCTTGGTGAACTGCGGGATGCTGAGTCGATCCGGCTGGCGCTGACGGCGGCGGAAACCGGCCATCTGGTACTGGCAACGCTGCATACCCGCAGCGCGGCGCAGGCGGTAGACCGGCTGGTGGATGTGTTTCCGGCTGAAGAGAAAGCCTTTGCCCGCGCCCAACTGGCGGGCAGCCTGCGGGCGGTGGTGGCACAGACGCTGTGTGCCACCGCGGGCGGCGGGCGCTCGGCGCTGTGTGAGGTGCTGGCCTTGACCCCGGCAGTGAGCAACCTGATCCGCGAAGGCAAAACCCACCAGTTACCCGGCCTGTTACAGACCGGCGCGCAGGCCGGGATGCAGACGTTCGCCCAGCACCGCAAACAGCGCGAAGCCGATGGGGTGATATTCATTGAATAACGTCACGGGCGGGTCAGGGGCTAAAGAGACGCGGGAAAAGGCAGCAGGAAAAGGTACCGGGAAAGAGGCGGCGGAAAGGCGCGGTGGGAACGCGCCGCCACCCGGCGGTCAGTGCGGCGGCAGGCACACGGCGCGCTGACCGCGGATCTCAGCCGTAGTGGTTTTCGAACCAGCTTTCGAGGATCACCACCGCGGAGGCCGAATCGACGCTGCCTTTGTCCAGCGCGCGGAAACCGCCGCTGCTGAACAGGTGGGCGCGGGCTTCCACCGTGCTTAAGCGCTCATCATGCAGCTCGACCTGCACGCCAAAGCGGCCATGCAGGCGGTTGGCGAACTTGCGCGCCCTGGCAGTCAGCGGTTGCTCGGTGCCGTCCATGTTCAGTGGCAACCCCACAATCACCAGATCGGGCTGCCACTCTTTCAGCAGCTTCTCAATTTTCTGCCAGTCGGGGGTGCCGTCCTGCGCTTTGAAGGCGGGCAGGGCGCGGGCGGTGCCGGTAATCTCCTGGCCGATGGCCGCGCCGATGCTTTTGGTGCCGAAGTCAAAGGCGATTAAGGTGCGCTGGCTCATCAGGCGTGGCCCGCCTGGGTGGCGATGCTGGCGATGTCGATGCCGAGACGGCGGCCGGCCTCACGCCAGCGGTCCGCGACCGGCACATGGAACAGGATGTCGACGCTGGCTTCCGACGTCAGCCAGGCGTTGTCCAGCAGCTCTTTCTCCAGTTGCCCTTGTTCCCAGCTGGCATACCCCAGCGCCACCAGCACCTCTTCCGGCTGTTCAGCGGTGCCCAGGGTTTCCAGGACATCTTTGGAGGTGGTTATCATGGTCTGGTCAGAAATCAGGATGCTGGAGCCGAAGCTGTCACGCGGCGTATGCAGGATGAACCCGCGATCCTCCGCCAGCGGGCCGCCGGAAAACACCGGACGGTCGAGGCGGATGGCAGGGTCACGTGCCACCGGGGCGATATTGAGTTTTTCCAGCACACCTTCAACGGTGAACTGCTCAATCGGTTTGTTAATGACCAGGCCCATCGCGCCTTCTTCATTGTGTTCACAAATATACACAACGGCACGTTTGAATTGCGGATCGTCCAAAGAGGGCATGGCAATAAGAAAGTGATGCTGTAAATTCATTATAGTTTGGAGGTTTCGCGGGGTTAAAGGGTACACGATCTGTAGTATGCGGTGTCCGGCGGAGCAAGTCACTGGCCGCATTCTGAAAAGGCGGCCAGTTTCCGGGCTTTCTGGCGGGTTAGCGGGCGGCCAGGCGCTTCTCAATGGCATCCATCAACATACCGGTGATGGAGATTGGGAAGGCGGCTTCGATTTCACGGGCGCAGGTCGGGCTGGTGACGTTAATTTCTGTCAGGCGATCGCCGATGATATCCAGGCCGACAAAGATCAGGCCCTTCTGTTTCAGGATCGGTGCCACGGTGCGGGCGATCTGCCAGTCAGACTCGCTCAGCGGGCGGGCTTCGCCACGGCCACCGGCCGCCAGGTTGCCGCGCGTCTCACCTTGCGCCGGGATACGTGCCAGGCAGTAAGGCACCGGCTCGCCGTCCACCACCAGCACGCGCTTGTCGCCTTCTTTGATGGCTGGCAGGTAGTTCTGCGCCATGCAGTAGCGGCTGCCGTGCTCGGTCAGGGTTTCGATGATCACTGAAATGTTCGGGTCATCCTGCTTCACGCGGAAAATCGAGGCGCCGCCCATGCCGTCCAGCGGCTTGAGGATCACATCCCCGTGCTCCTGGTGGAAGTTGCGCAGGTGTGCCTTGTCGCGGCTCACCAGCGTGTCCGGCGTCAGTTCCGGGAACCAGGCGGTGAACAGCTTCTCGTTACAGTCACGCAGGCTCTGCGGCTTGTTGACGATAAGCGTGCCCTTGTCTTCCGCGCGCTCAAGGATGTAGGTGGCGTAGATGAACTCGGTATCGAACGGCGGGTCTTTACGCATCAGCACGGCATCCAGCTGGTGCAGCGGGATGTCCTGCTCGCCACCGAACTGGTACCACTGCTCATAGTTCTGTTCCACGCTCAGCAGGCGGGTGCGCGCCCGCGCTTCACCGCCGCGCAGGTAGAGGTCGTTCATTTCCATGTAATGGATTTCCCAACCGCGACGCTGCGCTTCCAGCAGCATGGCGAAGCTGGTGTCTTTTTTGATGTTGATGGAGGAAATCGGGTCCATCACGATGCCGAGCTTGATCATTCTTTCTCCTTTAACCCAGGTCGCCAAAGCGCACCTGGAGTGCAGTTATCGCGGTGAGTGCGGTAGTTTCGGTACGTAAAACGCGTGGCCCCAGCAGGATGTCGGTAAAGCCTACCGTGGCGGTCATGGCGATTTCGTCTGGCGATAATCCCCCTTCCGGGCCAATCAGCAAGCGGACTTTTTTCACCGGCAGCGGCAGGGTGTTAATGCTCTGGCTGGCGCGCGGGTGCAGGTTCAGTTTCAGGCTGTCATCCTGCTCGCGGCACCACGCCTCAAGGGTCATCGCCTCACGGATCAGCGGAATACGGTTTCGGCCACACTGTTCACAGGCGGCCACGGCAATTTTTTGCCACTGCTGAATCTTTTTCGCCAGCCGCTCGCCGTCCAGTTTAACCCCGCAGCGCTCGGAAAACAGGGGGGTAATTGTGCTGACGCCCAGTTCAATCGACTTCTGGATGGTGAACTCCATCTTCTCCCCGCGTGAAATCACCTGGCCGAGATGCAGGTCAAGCGGTGACTCCACGTCTTCCTCCACGCCCGCGCCCAGGCGTACCTGTACGCTTTTCTTCTCCACCTGGGTTATCTCGGCAGGAAAGACCTGGTTGCTGCCGTCAAAAAGGTGCAGCTGCTGGCCTGCGGTCATGCGCAGCACGCGGCCGACATGGTTGGCGGCCTCATCGCTCAGCGTGAGGGTGCTGCCGGAGTGCAGCGGTTCCGGATGATAAATGCGGGGAATACGCATAACGGGGTTTTACGTCCTGTGTGGCATAAAGGGGCCGCGGTGCGGCGCAACGGGCGCGCAGCGGCCTGGCCCTGCGCGCGGAATGCCTAGTGTAGGTTAGCCTTTTCGCTGCTGGCAAGCCTGCTGCACATAGGGGTTGTGGTTGCCCTGTACCGCGGCGATGCGGTTGTCCCGCGTGCACTCCCAGCCGGTGACCGGGTAGAGGCGGTTCCAGGCCTCAAACAGCTGGGTCTGCTGGCTGGAGAGGCGCAGCTGGTAGCGGTCACGCATGTAGAAGTAGGTGCGGGCGATGGCACCACGGGCGCGGGCCGGTGGCTCGGCGCTCTTGTCTTTGAAGTCCACTTTCATTTCGCAGCGGCCGTACTGGCCTTCACCGCCGCGCCACTGGTTATACATGAAGTTTCCGCGGTCGCCGTTCACTTCGCCGACGGACGGTTGCAGGTTGTGCAGGTCAGTTTCAATCTGGCGGTAGACCGGGTCTTTCACGCAGTTTTTGCGCCCGCCGTCCTGCCAGCACTGGCGCTGGTGGCCGAACTGCCAGGCCGGCACCACGTGCTCCCATTCAATGCGGTTGGCGCGCAGGGCGCTTTTACGCACCTGATAGCCGCAGGAGGCGAGGTCAGGGATGCCCTTTTTGCCCTGCCAGGTGATTTTGCAGCCGCAATAGAAATCGCCGGGTGCGTCCTGGTGGATTTTAGCCGCCGCCGTTTTGGCCTGGCTGAAATTGTTGATCTCTTTGCTGACGCCGGTCTGCGGCAACAGGGCGCCGGTAAGAAGCAGGGTAACGATAATTTTGCGGGACATATTCCAAAACTGCCTGAAGGGAAAAGTGCGAGAGTAACGGATGTGTAACACGGTGGCAAATCAGCAACGCCGTTTTTACTGCGCGGTCACGCGGGCGTATCCCCGGCCGGGTGCAGGGTGCGGCCGCAGCGGCGGCAACGGTACTCCGCCTCATTGCGCAGCACGCGGTTATGGCGGCGCAACGTCAGCTCATGGTGCTGGCAACCACACTGGTAGAGGAAGGTTTTGCTCTGGACGGAGGTGACTTCAAACTGGTGGGTGCGCCGCGCCGGGACGCCAAGCACGCTCTCCATCATCCACTGCCACTGTTTGCCGTGCGGCGGCACGCGGCCAAACACACGGTGCACCAGCAGGTGCGCCAGCTCATGCGGGATCACCTCATCGATGAAGCGCTGCTCATTTTCCAGCAGCAACACCGGGTTGAGGCGGATCTCCCAGCGGTCAAGCCAGGCAGTGCCTGCCGACGTGCCGCGCTGCTGGTAGAGCAATACCGGCTCCGGGTGGTCGGTGCCGAGTTGCTGGTTGGCCTGCTGCAATTTTTCACGCAGGCAGCGCATGACGGCCTGTTGCAGGGCGATCGGGATGCGTACGGGTTTCATAACCGGCAGAATAGTCAACCCGGCCGCTTCGGGCAATAAAAAAGGGCACCCCGAGGGGTGCCCTGTCAGCAGAGGCGGTGAAAATCAGTCTTGTGCACCGATATCGCGCAGCGCTTTGCCTTTCATCAGGTTGCGTTCAATGTGCTCCAGCGAGACGTTTTTGGTCTCCGGGATCAGCGCGATGGTGATGAAGATGAACACCACGTTCAGCGCGCCGTACACCCAGAAGGTGTTGGCATTGCCGAGGGTGTCCAGCATCGTCAGGAAGGTCGCGCCGACGATCATGTTGGCAATCCAGTTGGTGGCGGTAGAGACGGTGATACCGAAATCACGCCCTTTCAGCGGCTGGATCTCTGAGCAGAGTACCCAGATCAGCGGGCCGGCGCTCATGGCAAAGCCCACGATGAAGATCAGCAGCATCGCGATAGCGAAGTATTTCGCGGCCATGGTCTCCACGCCGAGGTGCAGCATGGTGCCCAGTACGCCCATACCGATCGCCATCACCAGGAAGCCCAGCTTCAGGGTCGGCTTACGGCCCCAGCGGTCAACCAGGCCGATGGCGATGAAGGTCGCCAGTACGTTGACCAGCCCGACAATCACCGTGCCCCACATCTGCTGGGTGGTGCTGGCGAAACCGGCCAGGCCGAAGATTTTCGGCGCGTAGTACATGATGACGTTCATCCCGGTGAACTGCTGCATCACCTGCAACAGGATGCCGAGGTACACGGTGCGGCGGAAGTTTGGGTTGCTTTTGAACAGTGCCCAGCCGGACTGCTTGATCTTCAGGCTTTCACGGATCTCATCCAGCTCACGTTTCGCCTGCTCGCTGGTGTCACGCAGCTTCTCCAGCACGCGGCGCGCTTTTTCATTGCTGCCGCGGGCGGCCAGCCAGCGCGGGCTGTCCGGCAGGAAGAAGACGCCGATCAGCAGCAGCAGGGCAGGGATGGTGATCACGCCCAGCATCCAGCGCCAGGCACCGGTGTAGCTGAAGCCGGTATCAGACAGGTAGGCACCCAGGATACCGATGGTAATCATCAGCTGGTACATGGAGATCATGCTGCCGCGGATGCGCTCCGGCGCAATCTCTGACAGGTAGATCGGGGCGGTATAAGAGGCGATACCGACGGCCAGGCCCAACAGCACGCGCGCGATGATCAGCACGTCCACGTTCGGGGCCAGGGCAGACGCCAGAGAGCCAACCACAAACAGCACTGCGCCGATCATCAGACTATATTTACGGCCAATGCGGAAGTTAAGCCAGCCACTGCCGACGGCGCCGACAGCGGCACCGAACATCATGGAACTGACCACCCACTCTTGTTGATGGTTGGTTATCTGAAACTCATCGCTGATAAACGGCAGCGCCCCGGCGATAACACCGATGTCCAGGCCAAACAGCAGCCCAGCCAGTGCGGCAAGAAAACAAACAAAGAAAGTGATTTTGGCGCTGGAGCCATTCCTTTCTTTGCTTAACGTAATGTTACTCATTGGGCCTCCAAGATGGCATGTATTAATTAGGTCGCTATGTTATTTGCCCAGTCTCACGGATAAAGTGCGCCAGATCACACTTATGTAATCGGTTACACCTATTATAACCAGGTATATTGCTGATTAATCGAGCCTTCGCCCCCAAAATAACAGGGCGAAAAGCGCGCCGCAGATTATTCGTTGAAGCGCGATGAAAGAGCAATCAGATTTTGACGAAAGCTTACAAATGGAAACTATAATATCCTGTTTTATAAGCGACTTTTGCGTGTAATCGGTTTCAGTTATCAGAGAAATACGCAAAGGGCCGGTAAATCCTGAAAATGTCCTTTTTTTATTAATGGGTAAATAAGCGGGTTAAAAAGGCGGGAAGCAAAAGCCTTTGTTTTCATATAGGCCATAAACGAGAGGGCTGCCGGGGAATAAATAATAAAAAACCCCGGCAGTGGCCTGCCGGGGTCGTCATTCACATGGAAACTTACTTCAGGCCGGCAGCATCACGCAGTTGCGCGGCTTTGTCGGTTTTTTCCCACGGGAAGTGCTCGCGGCCAAAGTGGCCGTAAGCGGCGGTTTCTTTGTAGATCGGGTGCAGCAGATCCAGCATCTGAATCAGGCCGTACGGGCGCAGGTCGAAGAATTCGCGCACCAGCAGGGTCAGTTGCTCAGTCGGCACTTTCTCTGTCCCGAATGTTTCCACCATGATGGAGGTCGGTTCTGCCACGCCGATGGCGTAGGAAACCTGGATCTCACAACGGTCAGCCAGCCCGGCCGCCACGATGTTTTTCGCCACGTAACGTGCTGCATAGGCCGCAGAGCGGTCAACTTTGGACGGATCTTTACCGGAGAACGCACCGCCGCCGTGACGGGCCATGCCGCCGTAGGTATCGACGATGATTTTACGGCCGGTCAGGCCGCAGTCGCCCATCGGGCCGCCGATCACGAAACGGCCGGTCGGGTTGATGAAGAATTTGGTGGCGGAAGTCAGCCACTCAGCAGGCAGAACCGGCTTGATGATCTCTTCCATCACCGCTTCCTGCAGCTCTTTCTGGCCAATCTCTTCAGCGTGCTGGGTGGAGAGCACCACGGCATCGATGCCGACGATTTTGCCGCCGTCATACTGGAAGGTCACCTGGCTTTTTGCATCCGGGCGCAGCCACGGCAGGATGCCGCTTTTGCGCACTTCAGCCTGGCGCTGCACCAGACGGTGGGCGTAGGTGATCGGCGCCGGCATCAGCACGTCGGTCTCATTGGTGGCGTAACCAAACATCAGGCCCTGGTCGCCGGCACCCTGTTCCAGCGGGTCAGAACGGTCAACACCCTGGTTGATGTCCGGGGATTGTTTGCCGATGGCACTCAATACGGCGCAGGAGTTGGCATCAAAGCCCATGTCGGAGTGAACGTAACCAATTTCACGCACGGTGTTACGGGTGATCTCTTCGATATCCACCCAGGCGCTGGTGGTGATTTCGCCACCCACCATCACCATGCCGGTTTTGACATAGGTTTCACACGCCACACGTGCTTTTGGGTCCTGCTCCAGGATAGCGTCAAGAACCGCGTCAGAAATCTGATCGGCAATCTTGTCCGGATGTCCTTCTGAAACAGATTCGGACGTAAAGAGGTGTTTAGCCATTATCTTCTTCACCTTGAGAAACGGGTTAAGTAATTACTGTGCGGCACAGGGTATGCCGGATAAGAGGTGAGCGCAGCTCCCCCGGGTCTGAAATGCATCCCGCACTGCCCGCAGACGAGCCGATCAACAGTTCATTGGTTAACCACGATAGACGGATTAACATCTGGACGGCTATTTTAGGTCAGCTTTTGGCCGGATTGCCAGTGCTTTTTTTGCAAGGTTGTTACGGCAAAGCGCGCGCTGCTGCACAAGGCGTCGCCTGAAAGCCGCCGGCACACATTTTCATTTTGCATTTTCAGGCTGATACCGGTATAACCAGCGCGCATCGGACACCCGTCCGGCGCAATAAATTATTTCTTAGAGGCTTGGCTGCCAACCCGGCAGCGTGCGTGGAGGTGGTGAGATTAATGACCCGCTGTTTACCGGTTGTTACATTTATGCAGCTGCGGCATCGCGTGATGTCACTCGCCACGGCAACCTGCCTCTCCTCTTTGTCTTCAACATCTGAACGGTGTTATCCCCCTCTGGGTGCAACCCAGGATTCCCGGGCCGGTAAGCCTGGATCACTCCCCTGAACCTTTTGTCTGCGCTGTTATCCACGCAGGCCGAAGACGTCGTTTCTGACGCTTCAACTTCCGTCTGACCGGCACGACGCCGGAATAATTGACCTCGAACGTCGAGGTTTGAAGCAGGTGTTTTACACTTAAAGGGGTGTTAACGCCCTTACACCGCCTTCCCGGCAGCGTTTTATCCTGCGGGGAAGGGCATGGTGTGGGTTGTTCTCATCGATTATTACTGTGATAGTGGCTGGCCATGTTGTCAGTACAGAATAAGAGGCAAATGATGTCTGATGATATGTTGCTCCACCGTCCGTCCTTGTCGGGCGAACCCATTTCTTTGCGCTCCATGCAGGAGGTTGCCGTGAATGACCAGAATGCCAGCAAAATGCTGCGCACCTATAATGTCGCCTATTGGGGCAACAACTATTATGACGTCAACGAACGGGGCCACATCAGTGTCTGCCCGGACCCGGACGTGCCGGAGGCGCGCGTTGACCTGGCCGAGCTGGTTAACGAGCTGCGCGAGCAAGATGGCCAGCGCCTGCCTGCACTGTTCTGTTTTCCGCAGATCCTGCAACACCGTCTGCGCTCAATCAACGCGGCGTTCAAACGCGCGCGTGACTCTTTTGGTTATGAGGGCGGTTACTTCCTGGTCTACCCGATCAAGGTAAACCAGCACCGCCGCGTGATTGAATCGCTGATCAATTCCGGCGAACCGCTGGGGCTGGAAGCCGGTTCCAAGGCAGAGCTGATGGCGGTGCTGGCACACGCCGGCATGACCCGTTCGGTGATTGTGTGTAACGGCTACAAAGACCGTGAATATATCCGTCTGGCGCTGATTGGCGAGAAGCTGGGCCACAAGGTCTATCTGGTCATCGAGAAGATGTCTGAGATCAACATGGTGCTGGAAGAAGCCGAGCGCCTGAACGTGGTGCCGCGCCTGGGCGTGCGCGCCCGCCTGGCCTCCCAGGGCTCCGGCAAGTGGCAGTCCAGCGGCGGCGAAAAATCCAAATTCGGCCTGGCAGCCATTCAGGTGCTGAAGCTGGTGGAGACCCTGCGCGAGGCCGGCCGCCTCGACAGCCTGCAACTGCTGCACTTCCACCTCGGCTCGCAGCTGGCAAACATCCGCGACATCGCCACCGGGGTGCGCGAGTCGGCGCGCTTCTATGTGGAGCTGCACAAACTCGGCGTCAACATCCAGTGCTTCGACGTCGGCGGCGGGCTGGGCGTGGACTATGAAGGCACACGCTCGCAGTCTGACTGCTCGGTCAACTATGGCCTGAATGAGTACGCCAACAACGTCATCTGGGGCATCGGCGAAGCCTGTAATGAACATAACCTGCCGCACCCGACGGTGATCACCGAATCCGGCCGTGCCGTGACCGCGCACCATACGGTGCTGGTGTCCAACGTCATCGGCGTGGAGCGCAACGAGTTTGTGGATGACCCGATGCCGCCGGCAGAGGACGCGCCGCGCGCCCTCGAGAGCCTGTGGAACACCTGGCAGGAGATGCATGACCCTGCTAACCGCCGCTCGCTGCGTGAATGGCTGCACGACAGCCAGATGGACCTGCATGACGTCCACACCCAGTATGCGCACGGGATGCTTGACCTGACCAACCGCGCCTGGGCTGAACAGCTCTACCTGAACATCTGCAACCTGATCCAGCAGCAGCTTGACCCGAGCAACCGTGCGCACCGCCCGATTATCGATGAGTTGCAGGAGCGCATGGCGGACAAATTCTACGTCAACTTCTCGCTGTTCCAGTCAATGCCGGACGCGTGGGGGATTGACCAGCTGTTCCCGGTGCTGCCGCTGGAAGGGCTGAACCAGCCGCCGGAGCGCCGCGCCGTGCTGCTCGACATCACCTGTGACTCCGACGGCACCATTGACCACTACGTGGACGGTGACGGCGTGGCCGCCACCATGCCGATGCCGCCTTACGACCCGGAAAACCCGCCGGTGCTGGGCTTCTTTATGGTCGGCGCGTACCAGGAGATCCTGGGCAACATGCACAACCTGTTCGGGGATACCGCGGCAGTGGATGTGTTTGTGTTCCCGGACGGCAATGTTGAAGTGCAGCATTCCGATGACGGCGACACCGTGGCCGACATGCTGGAATATGTGCAGCTTGACCCGAAAGTGCTGCTGGCCCGTTTCTGTGATCAGGTCAAAGAGACCGATCTGGATGACGCCCTGCAAAGCGAATTCCTGGAAGAGTTTGAGGCCGGGCTGTACGGCTACACCTACCTGGAAGACGAGTAACCTGATAACAGTCCCCTCTCTGCCGCGCGCCTGCGGGCGGGGAGGGGATTTTTTTACACCTGGACTCCGGCCGTGCCGGGGTAGTTAATAAAGAGGATGAACGATGAGCACTTTGGGACATCAACCCGATAACTCTCTGGTTTCCAATGCATTTGGTTTTCTGCGTTTCCCGGTAAACTTCCAGCCGTATGACAGCGACGCAGAATGGGTCATTACCGGCGTGCCGTTCGACATGGCGACCTCCGGCCGTTCCGGTTCCCGCCTTGGCCCGGCGGCCATCCGTCAGGTGTCAGTAAACCTGGCGTGGGAAGGCAAACGCTGGCCGTGGAGTTTTGACCTGCGCGAGCGCCTGAACGTGGTGGACTGCGGTGACCTGGTGTTTAACTTCGGCGACGCCCAGGACTTCACCGACAAGCTGCAGGCCCATGCGGAGAAACTGCTGGCGTCCGGCAAACGTATGCTGACCTTCGGCGGTGACCACTTCATCACCCTGCCGCTGCTGCGCGCCCACGCCAAACAGTTCGGCAAAATGGCGCTGCTGCATTTCGATGCGCACACCGACACCTACTCCAACGGCAGCAAATTCGACCACGGCACCATGTTCTTCCATGCGCCGAACGAAGGGCTGATTGATGCCGACCGTTCAGTACAGATCGGCATCCGTACCGAGTTCGACAAAGATCTGGGCTTCACCGTGCTCGACGCGGCGCAGGTCAACGACCGCACCGTCGACGACATCCTGGCACAGGTGAAACAGATCGTCGGCGATATGCCGGTGTACCTGAGCTTTGACATCGACTGCCTGGACCCGGCGCACGCACCGGGCACCGGTACGCCGGTGATCGGCGGCCTGACTTCCGATCGCGCGCTGAAACTGGTGCGCGGCCTGAAAGATCTCGACATCAACATCGTCGGCATGGACATCGTGGAAGTCGCCCCGGCGTACGACCAGTCCGAGATCACGGCGCTGGCTGCCGCGACGCTGGCGCTGGAGATGCTCCACGTGCAGGCGGACAAAAAGGGCGAATAACCGCTTTATGTTGCCCAAAGAAAAAGCAGCCGGGTGGCTGCTTTTTTTACGTCTGTGCCGCGGTTATTTGCCGGCGGCGATGCGCTCGCGAATATGTTTGGCGCGCGCTTCAGAGGAGGGGTGGTCGCTGAGCCAGTCAAGGCCGCCGCCCTGTTCCAGTTTGGCCAGCTTCTCAAAGCTGGTGGCCAGCCCGGTCGGGTCAATGCCGCGTTTTTTCAGCAGGTCAAAGGAGTAGTCATCCGCCTGGGATTCCTGCTTCTGCGAGAACTGCGCGTTCACGAACTTCTCACCGAGGTCCGCCAGCTGGGACTGGGAGAGCGCGCCGGTGACGCCACCGAGCGCGGAGGCTGCCGTGCGCGCGGCGGTGGTGCCGTACGCGACCTGCATCGCTTTACGGGTGTGGCCCAGCGCCACGTGGCCCATTTCGTGGCCGAGCACGCCTTCCACTTCGTTGTCGTTCATCAGATCCATCAGCCCGCTGTAAACGCGGATGCAGCCGTTGGCCATCGCCCAGGCGTTGACATCTTTGGTGACATACACCTTATAGTTCGCCGGCTGGCCGTTGATGTTGTCACCCAGCGCAGCGGCGATTTTCGCCAGCCGCTGGCTGTATTCGCTGTCCGCCGGGGCGATCTGTGCTTTTTTGTCCATCTCTTCGCAGGATTGCACGCTGAGGGTTTTGACCTGCTCATCACTCAGGGTGGCTGCCTGGTAGGCTTGCGTGCCGGATTGCAGCAAAGACTGGGAATTCATGTTCTGGCAACCGCTCAGCAGGGCGGCCATGCTGAACGCTAAAAGCGCGGGGCGCATTTTCATAACGTTATTTTCCTGTGACATAACAAGGGAACCGGGGCGAAGCATAACGCAACCGTAAAGAAAACGTTAAGGTAAGTAATGGGGCGAAGCCGGCATAGACCATTTTTCCGAAAAAGTGCACCAGAATTGCTGACAATCTGTGATCCCTTTCACAAATGGTTTTAACGATTGCCGTTTTAATGCCGAGTCTGACAAAATGCCTGACCTGATCGCTTTTTTAATCCGACCTGGAGTTGAACATGTCCTCTCGTAAAGAGCTTGCCAATGCTATCCGTGCGCTGAGCATGGATGGGGTGCAGAAAGCCAAATCCGGCCATCCCGGCGCACCGATGGGTATGGCTGATATCGCCGAAGTGTTGTGGCGCGACTACCTGAACCACAACCCGACCAACCCGAACTGGGCTGACCGCGACCGCTTTGTGCTCTCCAACGGCCACGGCTCGATGCTGATTTACAGCCTGCTGCACCTCTCCGGTTACGACCTGCCGATTAATGAGCTGGCAAACTTCCGCCAGCTGCACTCCAAAACGCCGGGTCACCCGGAGTACGGCTACACCGCCGGGGTGGAGACCACCACCGGCCCGCTGGGCCAGGGCATTGCCAACGCCGTGGGCATGGCGATTGCCGAGCGCACGCTGGCGGCACAGTTCAACCGTCCGGGCCATGACATCGTTGACCACCAGACTTATGTGTTCCTGGGCGACGGCTGCATGATGGAGGGTATCTCCCACGAAGTCTGCTCGCTGGCCGGCACCATGAAGCTCGGCAAGCTGGTGGCCTTCTATGATGACAACGGTATCTCGATTGACGGCCACGTTGAGGGCTGGTTCACCGACGACACCGCGGCCCGCTTTGAAGCCTACGGCTGGCACGTGGTGCGCGGCGTGGACGGCCATGACGCGGACGCCATCAAGGCAGCGATTGAAGAAGCGCGCAGCGTCACTGACAAGCCGTCGCTGCTGATGTGCAAAACCGTGATTGCGTTCGGCTCGCCGAACAAAGCCGGCACCCATGACGCGCACGGCGCACCGCTGGGTGATGACGAAGTGGCCGCCACCCGCAAGGCGCTGGGCTGGACCCACGCCCCGTTTGACATCCCGCAGGACATCTACGCCCAGTGGGACGCCAAAGAAGCGGGCCAGGCCAAAGAGCAGGCGTGGAACGAGAAGTTCGCCGCCTACGAAAAAGCCTTCCCGGAACTGGCGGCCGAGTTCACCCGCCGCGTCAACGGCGAGCTGCCGGCCAACTGGGCCGAGGAGTCTAAGAAGTTCATCGCCCAGCTGCAGGCCAACCCGGCCAAGATTGCCAGCCGCAAGGCATCCCAGAATGCGCTGGAAGCGTTCGGCAAACTGCTGCCGGAGTTCCTGGGCGGCTCAGCTGACCTGGCCCCGAGCAACCTGACCATGTGGTCCGGCTCGAAGTCCATCGGCGATGACGCGGCCGGTAACTACATCCACTACGGCGTGCGCGAGTTCGGCATGACCGCCATCACCAACGGTATCGCGCTGCACGGCGGCTTCCTGCCGTACTCGGCGACCTTCCTGATGTTCGTGGAGTATGCCCGTAACGCGGTGCGCATGGCGTCGCTGATGAAAATCCGCAACGTGTTCGTCTACACCCATGACTCGATTGGCCTGGGCGAAGACGGCCCGACCCACCAGCCGGTGGAGCAGCTGGCGAGCCTGCGCGTGACCCCGAACATGAGCACCTGGCGCCCGTGTGACCAGGTGGAGTCGGCGGTGGCCTGGCAGTACGCCATTGAGCGCAACGACGGCCCGGCGGCGCTGATTTTCTCCCGCCAGAACCTGGCGCAGCAGGAGCGCACCGACGCCCAGCTGGCGAACATCGCCCGCGGCGGTTACGTGCTGAAAGACTGCGACGGCACGCCGGAGCTGATTCTGATTGCCACCGGCTCGGAAGTCGAGCTGGCGGTGGGCGCTTACGAGCAGCTCTCCGGTGAAGGCCGTAAAGTCCGCGTGGTCTCCATGCCGTCCACCGACGCGTTCGACAAGCAGGACGCAGCCTACCGCGAATCCGTGCTGCCGAAAGCGGTCAGTGCCCGCGTGGCGATTGAGGCGGGTATCAGCGACTACTGGTACAAGTATGTCGGCCTGAACGGCGACGTGGTGGGCATGACCACCTTCGGCGAATCCGCCCCGGCGGAGAAGCTGTTCGAGCTGTTCGGCTTCACCGTGGAGAACGTGGTGAGCAAGGCGAAAGCGCTGCTGGGCTAAGCCCG
>NZ_JAERKB010000020.1:0-60179 GCF_018257325.1 Nissabacter archeti | reverse complement strand
GTAGATCTCGGTGGCCGGTGCCATCTCTTCCAGAATGGTCATCACCCGGTGGGAGATATCGGCGTACAGCGTGTAGTTGGAACTGAAGACATGCACGCCGTGCGCCCGGCAATACTCCCCCAGTTTGAAGTAGGGATCGCCGGTTTTCAGCCCCAGCCGCCGCGCCTGCGCATTACAGGCGATCACGCAGCCGTCATTGTTGCTCAGCACCGCCACCGGCTGCCCCCACAAATCGGGCCGGAACACGGTCTCGCACGAGGCATAAAAGCTATTCACATCAACCAGGGCGAACATAGTGGCGGCTGGCGGCAGGGGAGATGATGTGCATCCCACGAGGGCGGAAAAGCAGCATAAGCGTGGCTCCTGAGTGTACTGTATATAAAAACAGTACCTTTGAAGCCCATTTTTATCAAGATGCCACGTCACTTATTCAATTAAGGGGATGAGTGCCCTCAGCAAGCCGGTTATCGTGCGGTGGCGTTCATTTATGCGTTCTACGCCGATAAAATCGCGGATTTCATAAACAGCGCTCTCCCGGTTAAAAAACAGGATATCCATGTCCGTTTCACCAACGACCACACCCTTTTTTAACGCATCAGGAAACAGGTCAGGCACGGCGTGTAAGTTGGCTGATTGTTTACGTAAATCCCGCTCATCCTCTTTATCAGCGAAATAACCAAATAACCGCACGCCGTTAAGATCAAAGCCATTCATTTGCTGCAAGAACGGCAGATAACTCCCAGCAAAATGATCGCCGCCCAGGGTGACTAATACCCGGTGACAGGCGCTGACCTGATCTTCACGAATCCCCGCCTGGTCTTCATACCCGGCATCCGCATAGGATTGCGCTATGTCATGCAGCGCAGCAATAAGCGTCACGAGTTCCTGTCTTTCACTGTTCATGGTTGCCTCTGCGGATAAATTTTCCCTGTGGGGATGGGCCAATAAACGGATTTTGACTGCCCATACTCTACTGCGAATAAACCCCCGACAGCGTTGCTGCTCAGCATTTCCCTGGTGGAATAGAGCCGGTGAGGTCATTCAAAGGCACCGCAAGATGAGTAGTGGTGGGGATTAAGATCATAATGCGTTTCTGCCTGCGCCAGTGCGTCCCAGGGCGAGAGAATCAGCGGGAAATCTTCTGGAGAAAGCGTACGTTCGATGTCACGGCGTTGATAGAGAGTAAACATAGACGCCTGCTTATCCTTGCAGTATGTAAGGGTAAGAGGGGATATTACGCCGCTTCAGAAAAAAAGCATCAGGCGTGAGCATGATCAGGCACACACTTTTTGATCATGGCTCTAAGATCTATGCATCGCCCGCTTCTTACCTAACCTATTGATATAAAGCTATTCACATCAACCAGGGCGAACATAGTGGCGGCTGGCGGCAGGGGAGATGATGTAGGTGACCACGCCGAAGATATGCAGATCCTGCCCTTCGCGGATCACGATCGGTGCGTAGGCCGGGTTCATCGGCACCAGCGCCCAGAACGGGCGGGTCTGCAGGCATTTGATGGTGAACTCGCCGTCAACGGCAGCGATCACGATGTCTCCGTCGGCGGCCGTCAGGGCGCTGTCCACCATCACCAGGTCACCGTCACGCACGTTGGCGTCAATCATGGAGTCGCCCGCCACACGCAGGAAATAGGTGGCGGAAGGGTGGCGAATCAGCAGTTTGTTGAGGTCTATCCGTTCCTCCACAAAATCTGCCGCCGGCGAAGGAAAACCCGCCGGGATAACCACATTAAAATGCGCTGAAAACGCCTCATCGGCCTGAAGAACGGCTTTGATGAACTGCATGGGAAAACCCTTTTTTATACTGTTTATGTGTACAGTATTTTTCATTTTCCCAGGCTGATCAAGGTTGCCTAAAGTGAAATCAGGCTATGCCGCTGATAAAAAAGCATATTTTTAAGCACCATCAGTGCTGGATCCACACCACCTGCCACGGCGTCAGCGTCATTTTGCCGGTGAACGGCGTGTCGGAGATCAATTCATGGCCCTGCTCATCCAGCGCCAGGTCGATCTTGTGGTCGGTCACGTTGATCACGCAACTGATGCGGTCTTCGTTTTTCGGGTCGTAACGCTCCAGGCCAAACAGCGATTTGCCGAGATCCAGGACGCGCTGGCCGGAAGAGGGCGCAAAGGCCGGGTGGGCGCGGCGCAGGGTGATCAGGTGGCGCAAGCCATTGTAGACCTGCGCGCGCAGGCTCTCGGGGTTCGCCAGCTCCGCTTCCACTTTGGCCGCGTCCAGCTTCTGCCGGTTGATGCGGCGGTTAATCCCGGACTGGTGCATCCCTTCGACGTCGTTCTCACTGCCGAGCAGGCTGTGGTAGTAAAGCGCCGGGACGCCCACAAAGGCGAGCAGCAGCGACTGGGCCGCGATGAATTTTTTCGCCTTCAGCGCGTTGCTGTCCTGCTTTTCCGTCAGGGCGCTGAGGTAGTTGATGTTCAGCTCATACGGCGAGAAGGTGCCGTCGCCGTTGTCTTTGTGCGACACGCGCCCCTCTTTGCGGATCACTTCCTGCGCCATAAACTGCCGTTCGCTGTCGTCCAGGAAAGTCTCGGTCGGCCGCAGGCCGATGCCGTCATGGCTGGCGAGGAAGTTGAAGAAGGTGGTCTCCGGGTAACGCGCTTCGGCGCTCAGCCCGTGCGCCCATTTGGTCAGCACGGTGGTGTCCTGGCGCAGGAAGGCGTGCAGCGTCAGCGGCGGCAGCGGGAACTGGTACACCATGTGCGCTTCGTCGCCGTGGCCGAAATAGCTGATGTTTTCATGGTGCGGCACGTTGGTTTCGGTAATCAGCCGGGTGCCGGGGATGGCGTAATCCAGCACCGTGCGCCACACCTTGATGATGTTATGCACCTGCGGCAGGTGGATGCAGCGCGTGCCCGGCTCTTTCCAGATGTAGCCGATGGCGTCGAGGCGAATCGACTGCCCGCCGCTGGCGGCGTATTGCAGCAGGATGTCGAGGCTCTCCAGCAGCACCTGCGGGTTATGGAAGTTGATGTCGATCTGGTCGTCGCTGAAGGTCGTCCAGAGGTAGACCATTTCGCCGTTGGCTTTGGTCATCGGCGTCAGCAGGCGGGAGGAGCGGGGGCGCACCACGCGGCTGTAATCCAGTGCCGGGTTGGCAGCAATCAGGTAACCAGCATAGTTCGGGTCATCATGCATAAAACCGCGCACCCACTCGCTGGAGCGGGAGACGTGGTTGATCACGCAGTCAAACATCAGGTTAAACCCTTTCGACAGGGTTTTCAGGTCGCCCCAGCCGCCCAGATGCTCATCGATCAGGCGGTAGTCGATCACACTGAAACCATCATCCGAGCTGTAGGGGTACATCGGCAGGATATGGATGTCAGTGATGATTTCGTCAAAGTATTTGTGGGCGAACTGGTTCAGCGTCGCCAAAGGCTTCTCATCGGCATGGTGGATGCTGTCACCATAGGTGATCAGATACACGGTGTTGCCGTCCACCCAGTGCGGATTGGGGTGTTTACCGTATTGCCATTTGGCGACCAACCGGAAGATTTGCCGCAACACATCGCCGATGTGTTCACGCGGGTAGACGTAGCCAAGCAGTTTCTCTAACCGTTGCGCAAATTCCAGTTTGTTGGCGCTCATAACCCTTCCTTTTTTCGGCTGGTATCAAAAAAAGGGTAGTCGAAAAATAAGCGCAGCGGCGGCAAAAGCAGCGGAAAAGTGCAAGCTGATGTGAAGGGCGGCGGCATAAAAAGTGCCGCCGCCGGGGGGATTACGCGTCAGGTGAGAGGGTGGCCACCATCACCGCTTTGATGGTGTGCAGGCGGTTTTCCGCCTGGTCAAACACCACGCTGTGCGCCGATTCAAACACCTCATCGGTGACTTCCATGCCGCCGTGCAAACCATACTGCGCCGCCATCTGTTTGCCGAGCACGGTCTGGTCATCATGGAAGGCCGGCAGGCAGTGCAGGAATTTCACCTGCGGGTTACCGGTTTGCTTCACCAGCGCCATGTTGACCTGGTAATCACGCAGCAGGGCGATGCGTTCCGGCCAGCTCTCTTTTGGTTCGCCCATCGACACCCAGACGTCAGTGTAGAGGAAATCCGCCTGTGCCACCCCGGCCTCGCACGATTCCGTGAGGGTGATGTCGCCGCCGTTCTGCTGCGCCAGCGTTTTGCACTGGGCCACCAGCGCGGCATCCGGCCAGCAGGCGGTCGGGGCCACCAGCCGCAAGTCCAGCCCGACCAGCGCCGCCGCTTCCAGCAGCGAGTTGCCCATGTTGTTACGCGCATCACCGAGATACGCCAGCTTCACCCCCTGTAACGGCCGCCCCGGCAGATGCTCCCGGATGGTCAGCAAATCCGCCAGTAACTGGGTCGGGTGGAACTCGTCGGTCAGGCCGTTCCACACCGGCACCCCGGCCTGTTGTGCCAGCGTGGTGACAATCGCCTGGCCGTAGCCGCGGTACTGGATGCCGTCATACATGCGGCCCAGCACGCGCGCCGTGTCCTTGATCGACTCTTTGTGGCCGATCTGGCTGCCGCTGGGGCCGAGGTAAGTCACCCGTGCGCCCTGGTCAAACGCGGCAACTTCGAAAGAGCATCGGGTACGGGTCGAGTCTTTTTCGAAGATGAGCGCGATATTTTTGCCGGTGAGGCGGGGCGTTTCAGTCCCTTGTTTTTTCTGGGCTTTCAGGGAGGCCGCGAGATCCAGCAGGGTGGTAATCTCGGCCGGGGTAAAATCCAGTAATCTGAGGAAATGACGTTTATAGAAGGCGCTCATCGCACGGTTCTCCTGGCATTCAATCGGTTTAAGGTGAATTAAAATTCACATTATATGTATGAATATGCAATTGCAACCCTGCCTGACAAATCTTTCATGTTTGTTGTGGAGGCGATGGCGGTGCTGTGGGAGAATGCGCACAGATACGCCCACTGACTGAGGACTTAGGCATGGCAAACCGCGAATTGCTGGACGAACAGCGTGAAGAAACCCGTCTGATCATCGAAGAACTGCTGGATGATGGCAGCGATCCCGATGCGCTTTACACTATTGAACACCATCTCTCGGCAGAGAAGTTTGAGGTGCTGGAGCAGGCCGCCGTTGAAGCCTTCAAGCTGGGTTATGAAGTGACCGACGCCGAAGAGCTGGAAATTGAAGACGGCACCAAGCTGATGTGCTGTGACGTGGTCAGCGAAGTGGCGCTGAAGCCGGAAATCATTGACGCGCAGGTTGAGCAGCTGGTGGCGCTGGCCGAGCGCTGCAACGTGAATTACGACGGCTGGGGCACCTACTTTGAAGACCCGGACGGCGAAGAGGGCGATGAGTACGATGAAGACGACGACATCATCGACGAAGATGATGACGGCAAACGTCATTAATTGCTGAGCCGCACAAAAAAGCCCCGTAAAGGGGCTTTTTTTATGGCCGCGCGGTTACAGCGTGTCGCCGTTGCTGGCGATCACCTGTTTGTACCAGTCAAAGCTGGCTTTGCGGGAACGTGCCAGGGTGCCGGTGCCGTCGTCATGTTTGTCGACGTAGATAAAGCCGTAACGCTTGCTGTACTGGCCGGTGGTGAAGGAGACGCAGTCGATGCAGCCCCACGGCGTGTAGCCCATCAGTTCGACGCCATCTTCCGTGACCGCTTTCATCATCTGTTCAATGTGCGATTTCAGGTAAGCGATGCGGTAATCATCGTTGATGCTGCCGTCGGCCTGCGGTTTGTCGATGGCGCCGAAGCCGTTCTCCACAATAAACAGCGGTTTCTGGTAGCGCTCATAGAGCAGGTTCAGCGAGTAGCGCAGGCCCACCGGGTCAATCTGCCAGCCCCAGTCAGACGCCTTGACGTGCGGGTTCGGCACGCTGCCGGGGAAGCTGACGATGCTCTGGCTTTCACTGCTGATCTGGGTGGAGACGGCGTTGCTCATGTAGTAGCTCAGGCCGATGTAGTCGGTGCAGCCTTCACGCAGGGTTTGCTCGTCGCCCGGTTCCATCTGGATGGTGAAGCCGCGGCGTTCCCACTCTTTCAGGATGTAAGACGGGTAGTAGCCGCGTACCTGCACATCGGTAAACAGGAAGCGTTCACGCATCGCCTCTACCGAGTAGATCATGTCATCCGGGTGGCAGGAGTAGGGGTAGACCGGCACGCAGGCCAGCATACAGCCAATCTGGAACGCCGGGTTAATCGCGTGGCCCAGTTTCACCACCTGGGCGCTGGCGACAAACTGGTGGTGCAGCACCTGGTACATCGTCTCTTCCGGGTTTTCATGCTCGGTGAACACTACGCCGGAACAGCAGTAGCCAAACAACGGGTAACGCCAGTCACGCTGGTTGTTGATCTCGTTGAAGGTCATCCAGTATTTCACTTTGTGCTGGTAACGCTGCATCACCACTTCGCTGAAGCGCACAAAGAAATCCACCACTTTGCGGTTTTTCCAGCCGCCGTACTCTTTCACCAGATGCCACGGCATCTCGAAGTGCGACAGGGTAATCACCGGCTCGATGCCGTATTTCAGCAGCTCGTCGAACAGGTCATCATAGAATTGCAGGCCGGCTTCGTTCGGCTGGGCGTCGTCCCCGTTCGGGAAGATGCGCGTCCAGGCGATCGAGGTGCGGAAGCACTTGAAGCCCATCTCCGCAAACAGCGCCACGTCCTCTTTGTAGCGGCCGTAGAAATCCACCGCCTCGTGGTTCGGGTAGGAATAGCCTTCCTGAATGCCGTCCGTCATCACGCGATCTACGCCGTGCGCGCCGCCGGAGAGCACATCCGCGATGCTCACGCCTTTGCCGCCCTGATCCCAGCCGCCTTCAACCTGATGCGCCGCTACCGCGCCGCCCCACAGGAAGTTACCCGGTAAACCTTGCTTTGCCATGATGCTCTGCTCCCTTTCGGTAAATAAAAGTGAGTCTGGCAAAGCAGGCAAATAAAGTCACGTTATAACACCGCGCACGCCGCGTGATATGTCACCGGGAAATAACAGGCTGTTTTTCCGGGCGGCGCGGCGGGAATATTATAACGCGGGGATCTGGCGGGCCAGTTTCTTGCCCAGGGTCTCGAGGATATAGAGAACCGGGATCTGCGTGGTGATATTGTGATTGCCCGGCAGCAACACATACGGCATATGGTAAGGGATATTCAGGTCCGCCAGCCGCGCCAGCGACGAGTTGTCGCCGTTGGTTATGCTGATGATTTTGCACTGGTGCAGGTTAAACTGGCTGGCAATCCGCAGAATCTCCTGCGTCTCGCCGGAAACGGACAGGATAATCGCCACCGCTTTCCGGTACATGTCGCTGTTGACCGGATAATAAGGGTCATCAATATGGGTACTGAATTTCCCGACATTGGAAAAGAAACGCGCACCATATTTCCCCAGCGTGCCGGACGTCCCGGCGCCGACAAAAATAATCCGCTCGTTTTCGGCAATAATCGTCGCCGCGGCATTTAATTGCTGGTCAAACGCATCATTATTAATGCTGTGGAAATAGTGGATGATCTCACTGATGCCGAATTCCGGCACGGACGCCTGCGCCTGTTGCAAAAACAACTTGTAACGCACACGGAATTCCGAATATCCGGCATAGCCCATTTTTTTGCAGAACCGCAGCACGGTGGTGGTCGAGACGCCCACTTCCTCCGCCAGTTCGCGGATGGTCATGTAGATCACCTGTTGCCGGTGCTTCAGCACGTAATGGTAGACCAGCAGTTCCAGCTCGTTCAGGTGGGTAATTTCTTGGTAACTAAACATCACGGGCTTCCGGGGTGAAGGAGGGGGGGCGCACAGCCGCGCCCACGGGTTACAGCGTTTTCAGCATGGTGACTTCGCAGTCTACATGCCCAGTGTTGCCCAGCGGCCCGCTGATGTGCTCAAAGCCCAGGCGTTCATACAGCGCCACGGCCTGCGTCAGGCTGGCGGTGGTTTCCAGGTAGCAACGGGCAAAGCCCTGTTCGCGGGCGAACGCCATCGCCTGCAACGCCAGCTTTTTCGCCAGCCCCTGGCCGCGCAGGATCGGCAGGAAATACATTTTTTGCAGCTCACAGAGGTCAGCGTCTGCCCCTGCCAGCGGGGCGATGCCGCCGCCGCCGGCGATCGCGCCGTCGGCCTCGATCACCCAGTAGGCGCTGCGCGGCTGGCTGTAGAGATCATAGAGGTGGTCAAGGTTCGGGTCAGAAACGGTGTACCCTTTGTCTGCCGTCAGGCCAAATTCTGCGGAAACCCGGCGAATCACCTGCGCGATGGCGGCGTTGTCTGCGGCGGTCAGGGGGCGGATAACGACACGTGACGGCGTTGCAATGGTCATGATGGTGTACTCAGGCTGTTAAACGAAGCAATGGCGTGTGCCGCCGCGCACTGACGGTGCCGGGGTGGGCGGCCACAGGATCCGGTTACTATTACGCACTCTGTCACAAATGCAAAATAAAAAAGCCAGCCCGGAGGCTGGCTTTAGCGGCAGAACGTCGTGGTTACAGCGCGGCGATGGTCGCCTGCTGCTCCAGCAGTTTCACCTTGGCCTGAGCGCAGGCGTCGAGGCGCTCACGCTCTTTCGCCACCACGGCTTCCGGCGCGCGCGCCACAAAGCCTTCGTTAGAGAGCTTGGCTTCAATGCGGCTCACTTCCGCATCCAGCTTCGCCACTTCCTTCGCCAGACGATCCAGCTCGGCGGCTTTGTCCACCAGGCCGGCCATCGGGATCAGCAGTTCAGCGCCTTCCACCAGCTTGGTCACCGACACCGGGCCTTTGTCGCCGTCGGCCAGCAGCGTGATGCTGTCGAGGCGCGCCAGTGATTTGATGAAGCTCAGGTTTTCGGTCACGCGGCGTTGCGCGTTGGCGTCCGCCCCGCGCAGCAGCACGTCGAGCGGTTTGCCCGGCGCGATGTTCATCTCAGCGCGGATGTTACGCACCGCGATGATCGCCTGCTTGATCCACTCCAGATCGGCCAGCGCCTGCGCGTCAACCTGCTCTGCGTCATACGCCGGGAACGGCTGAAGCATGATGGTGTCGGCAGTGATGCCTTTCAGGGTTTTCACGCGCTGCCAGATGGTTTCCGTGATAAACGGAATGATCGGGTGCGCCAGGCGCAGCAGCGCTTCCAGCACCGTCACCAGCGTGTGGCGGGTGCCGCGCAGTTCAGCCTCGGTGCCGCCGTTCATCACCGGCTTGGCGAGTTCCAGGTACCAGTCACAGAACTGGTTCCAGGTGAACTCATAGAGGATACCGGCGGCCAGGTCGAAGCGGTAGCTGTCCAGCGCTTCACGGTAGGCTTTCACCGTCTGGTTGAACTCCGCCAGGATCCAGCGATCCGCCAGCGAGAGTTGCATCTCGCCGCCGTTCTGGCCGCAATCCTGATCTTCGGTGTTCATCAGCACAAAGCGGCTGGCGTTCCACAGCTTGTTACAGAAGTTGCGGTAGCCTTCCAGGCGCTTCATGTCCCAGTTGATGTCGCGGCCGGTGGAGGCCAGCGCCGCCAGCGTGAAGCGCAGGGCGTCGGTGCCGTGCGGTTCGATGCCGTTCGGGAACTGCTTCTCGGTACGCTTGCGGATCTTCTCTGCCAGCTGCGGCTGCATCATGTTGCCGGTGCGCTTCTCCAGCAGGTCTTCCAGCGAGATGCCGTCGATCATGTCCAGCGGGTCAATCACGTTGCCCTTGGACTTGGACATCTTCTGACCTTCGTCGTCACGGATAAGGCCGGTCATGTAGACGGTATGGAACGGCACCTGCGGCTTGCCGTTTTCGTCTTTCACGAAGTGCATGGTCATCATGATCATGCGGGCGATCCAGAAGAAGATGATGTCGAAGCCGCTCACCACCACGCTGGAGGGGTGGAACGCTTTCAGGTCAGCGGTCTGATCCGGCCAGCCCAGGGTAGAGAAGGTCCACAGCCCGGAGGAGAACCAGGTGTCCAGCACGTCTTCGTCCTGGCTCAGCGCCACGGTGGCGTCAAGGTTGTTCTCGCGGCGCACTTCTTCTTCGTCACGGCCGACGTAGACGTTACCCGCCTCGTCATACCAGGCCGGGATGCGGTGGCCCCACCAGAGCTGGCGGGAGATGCACCAGTCCTGGATGTCACGCATCCAGCTGAAGTACATGTTTTCGTACTGCTTCGGCACGAACTGGATTTCGCCCTGTTCCACCGCTTCCACTGCCACTTTCGCCAGCGGGGCAGTGCGCACGTACCACTGGTCGGTGAGCATCGGCTCAATCACCACGCCGCCGCGGTCGCCATACGGCACCGTCAGGTCATGCGGTTTGATTTCGTCCAGCAGGCCCTGCGCGTCGAAGGCAGCCACCACGGCTTTACGCGCGGCAAAGCGCTCCAGGCCCTGGAATTCCGCCGGGATGGCGTTGCTCCACTCGCTGCTTTCACGGCCGTTGGTGTCGAACACTTCCGCCACGTTGCGCACGTCGCCGTCGAAGGTCAGGATGTTGATCATCGGCAGGCCGTGGCGCTTACCGACCTCATAGTCGTTGAAGTCGTGCGCCGGGGTGATTTTCACGCAACCGGTGCCTTTCTCCATATCAGCATGTTCGTCGCCGACGATCGGGATGCGGCGGCCTACCAGCGGCAGGATGATCTCTTTGCCGATCAGGTCTTTGTAGCGCGGGTCTTCCGGGTTCACCGCCACGCCGGTATCACCCAGCACGGTTTCCGGGCGGGTGGTGGCGACCACCAGGTAGTCTTTGCCTTCGGCGGTTTTCGCGCCGTCGGCCAGCGGGTAGCGCAGGTGCCACATGGAGCCTTTGGACTCGCGGTTCTCCACTTCCAGGTCAGAAATCGCGGTGCGCAGTTTCGGGTCCCAGTTCACCAGGCGTTTGCCGCGGTAGATCAGGTCTTCCTTATAGAGGCGGACAAACACCTCTTTCACGGCCAGCGACAGGTTCTCGTCCATGGTGAAGCGCTCGCGCTCCCAGTCCACGGAGTCACCGAGGCGGCGCATCTGGCGGGTGATGGTGCCGCCTGATTCCGCTTTCCACTGCCAGATTTTGTCGATGAAGGCATCACGGCCGTAGTCGTGGCGGGTTTTGCCCTCTTCGGCGGCAATTTTGCGCTCTACCACCATCTGCGTGGCGATACCGGCATGGTCGGTGCCCGCCTGCCACAGGGTGTTTTTCCCCTGCATACGCTGGTAGCGGATCATGGTGTCCATGATGGTTTGCTGGAAGGCGTGACCCATGTGCAAGCTGCCGGTGACATTCGGCGGCGGGATCATGATGCAGTAGCTCTCCTGGCTCTCGTCGCCGTTCGGCTTGAAGTAGCCCTGCTGTTCCCAGTGCTCGTAGAGCGGCTGTTCGATGTCTTGCGGGTTGTATGTTTTTTCCATTTCGCTTTGATATCAGTAAGTTGGCGGCTTGGCCGTGGTCAGATGAAAGCCGACGCTGCGATAGGCTTTATAGCGGTCGCGCGCCAACTGTTTCAGGGTGTCCGGGTAAGGGACGAAGTCTATCACTTCATGGAAAGCAGTGGCAAAATCTGCGAACTGCGGCAGCAGGCTTATCAGCAGGTCACGCGGGGCGTTGCCGCGTTTGCCGGGCCAGCAGATCTCCACCGGCGCGCCGTACCGCGGCCCTTCACCTGCCAGATTGTGCGGCACGAACGCGTCGGGTTCGCGCTGCCACAGCGCATCATCCAGCCGTTGCGCCTGCTGTTGATCCTCACAGGCGATCAGCACCCGTTTACCGGCCCGCCAGCGGGCAGCGGCCAGATCACAGGCCAGGGCTTCATGGGCGATCATCCCGTTCGCGTCGGTGTCACTCTCCAGAAGGTAGAACGTTGCGTTTTTCATAGAAGTGCCATTGGTCAATCGATAAAGCGGGTGCCGGAATAGCGAGGGCGGCCGCAGCCGCCCCGGTACGCCGCACTGCCGCCGGGAAAGGTGCCCCGGCGGCGGGAAGGGCGGTTACTCGTCGCCGCTCATGCCGGCGCGGTTCAGCAGGAACTGGGTCAGCAGCGCCACCGGGCGGCCGGTCGCGCCTTTGGCCTTGCCGGAGCGCCAGCCGGTGCCGGCGATGTCCAGGTGCGCCCACGAATATTTGCGGGTAAAGCGGGACAGGAAGCACCCGGCGGTGATGGCGCCACCGGCACGGCCGCCGATGTTGGCCATGTCCGCGAAGTTGGAGTCCAGCAGCTCCTGGTACTCCTCATGCAGCGGCAAACGCCAGGCACGGTCGCCCGCCTGTTCAGAGGCGCTGATCAGCTCATGCGCCAGCGGGTTATGGTTGGACATCAGCCCGGTCAGCTGATGGCCGAGGGCCACCACGCAGGCACCGGTCAGCGTCGCCACGTCAATCACCAGCTCCGGGTCGAAACGCTCAACGTAGGTCAGTGCGTCACACAATACCAGGCGGCCTTCGGCATCGGTGTTCAGCACTTCCACCGTCTGGCCGGACATGGTGGTCAGGATGTCGCCCGGCCGGAACGCGCGCCCGCCCGGCATGTTTTCACAGCCTGCCAGCACGCCGACCACGTTCAGCGGCAGGTTCAGCTCTGCCACCACGCGCATCACGCCATACACGGAGGCCGCGCCGCACATGTCATATTTCATCTCGTCCATGCTGTCGGCAGGCTTGATGGAGATACCGCCGGAGTCAAAGGTCAGCCCTTTGCCGACCAGCACAATCGGCTTAGCGTCGGGGTTTGGATTGCCTTTATATTCCATCACTGACATCAATGATTCGTTCTGCGAACCCTGGCCCACCGCCAGATAGGCGTTCATGCCCAGCTCTTTCATCTGCTGTTCGCCGATGACGCGGGTGGTGATGTTGGTGCTGAAGGCGTCAGCCAGCTGGCGCGCCTGCGAGGCGAGGTAAGCGGCGTTACAGATGTTCGGCGGCATGTTGCCGAGGTCTTTGGCGGCCTTCACCCCGGCGGCAATGGCCAGCCCGTGCTGGATGGCGCGCTCGCCGCTGGTCAGCTCACGGCGGGTCGGCACGTTGAACACCATTTTGCGCAGCGGGCGGCGCGGCTCAACTTTGTTACTTTTGAGCTGGTCGAAGGTGTAGAGCGACTCTTTGGCTGTTTCCACTGCCTGGCGCACTTTCCAGTAAGTATTGCGGCCTTTGACGTGCAGCTCGGTTAAAAAGCAGACCGCTTCCATCGACCCGGTATCGTTCAGGGTATTGATGGTCTTCTGGATCACCTGCTTGTACTGGCGTTCATCAAGCTCGCGCTCTTTGCCGCAGCCGATAAGCAGGATCCGCTCGGAGAGGATATTCGGCACATGGTGCAGCAATAACGTCTGGCCTACTTTGCCTTCCAGTTCGCCGCGGCGGAGCAGGGCACTGATGTAGCCATCGCTGATTTTATCGAGTTGCTCGGCAATCGGCGACAGGCGGCGAGGTTCGAAAACCCCGACTACAATACAGGCGCTGCGCTGCTTTTCCGGGCTACCGCTTTTTACACTGAACTCCATGCACTCTCCTGAATCTTAAAGACAACGACGGGAGCTGCGGCTAGAATGACGCACTCCGCAACAAACCTTCGTCATTGTGTTAACTGCGGATGTTAACCTGAACGGCGTAATTTATTCTGTTTTCGGCGGCTATAGGCATGTTCCTATAGGGCACCCTAACACGAGATGTTTTAATGCTATTTTAGCTATGAAGGTGGCCATATGATGAGAATAAATGGCGCATTAGCGAAGAAACTAGCGATTTTCCTGCAAAAAGACAAGTTTTCACAGGCGTATTAAGCGTGATCATCATTAGATATCTGGTACGGGAAACCTTCAAAAGCCAGGTTGCGATTCTGTTCATCCTGCTGCTGATCTTCTTCTGTCAGAAGCTGGTCAGGGTACTGGGCGCAGCCGTCGATGGCGATATCCCAACAAATCTGGTCCTCTCCCTGATGGGGCTGGGCGTGCCTGAAATGGCACAACTCATTTTGCCGCTCAGCCTGTTCCTTGGGTTGTTGATGACGTTCGGCAAACTCTATACGGAAAGTGAAATCACCGTGATGCACGCCTGTGGGCTGGGCAAGAAAGTGCTGATTGTCTCTGCGCTGCTGCTGGCGTTGCTGACGGCGGTGATGGCGGCGGGCAACGCGTTCTGGCTTGGGCCGTGGTCATCAAAACATCAGGACGAAGTGCTGGCGGAGGCCAAGGCCAACCCGAGCATGGCGGCGCTGGTGGAAGGGCAGTTCCAGCCCTCGCAGGACGGCAACGCGGTGCTGTTTGTCGGCAGTGTGAAGGGCAAGGAGTTCCATAATGTCTTCCTGGCGCAGTTACGGCCGAACGGCAACCAGCGCCCGTCAGTGGTGGTGGCGGATCGCGGCCACATGGAGCAGCGCGCGGACGGCTCGCAGACCGTGACCTTAAACCAGGGCACGCGTTACGAAGGCACCGCGATGCTGCGTGATTTCCGGGTGACGGATTTCAACAACTACCTGGCGGTGGTCGGCCACCAGACCGTGAGCCTGGACAACACCACCGAAGCGGAGCAGATGAGCATGGGCCAGCTGTGGCAGGCGACCACGCCGGACGCGCGCGCCGAGTTCCACTGGCGGCTGACGCTGGTGTTCTCCGTGCTGCTGATGGCGCTGATGGTGGTGCCGCTCAGCGTGGTGAACCCGCGCCAGGGCCGGGTGCTGAGTATGCTGCCGGCGATGCTGCTTTACCTGATCTTCTTCCTGCTGCAAAGCTCGCTGCGCTCCAACGGCGCAAAAGGCAAGTTCGACCCGATGGTGTGGATGTGGGCGACCAACGCCGCCTACTTCGTGCTGGCGCTGGTGCTGAACGCCTGGGATACGGTGCCGGTGCGCCGCCTGCGCGCGCGTTTTAAAGGAGCCGCGTAATGTTTGGCGTATTGGATCGCTATATCGGGAAAACCATCTTTAACACCATCATGATGACGCTGTTCATGCTGGTGTCGCTGTCCGGCATTATCAAGTTTGTCGATCAGTTGCGCAAAGTGGGGCAGGGTGCCTACTCCGCCACCGGCGCGGGGCTGTACACGCTGCTCAGCGTGCCGAAAGACATCGAGATTTTCTTCCCGATGGCGGCGCTGCTGGGTGCGCTGCTGGGGCTGGGCGCACTGGCGACCCGCAGCGAGCTGGTGGTGATGCAGGCTTCCGGCTTTACGCGGATGCAGATTGCCGCGTCAGTGATGAAGACCGCGATCCCGTTGGTGCTGCTGACGATGGCGATTGGCGAGTGGGTCGCGCCGCAGGGCGAGCAGATGGCGCGTAACTACCGGGCGCAGATGATGTACGGCGGTTCGCTGCTTTCGACCCAGAGCGGCCTGTGGGCGAAAGATGGCCCGGACTTTATCTTTATTGAGCGCCTGTCCGGCGAGAATGAGCTGTCCGGCGTCAATATTTACCACTTTGACAAAGAGAACCATTTGTTGTCAGTACGTTACGCGGCCAGCGCCACTTTTGATGCTGACGCGCGCGAGTGGAAGCTGTCGCAGGTAGACGAATCCGGTCTGGGCGGGAAATTTATCACCGGCCACCAGACGCTGAACGGCGTATGGAAAACCAACCTGACGCCGGACAAGCTGGGCGTGGTGGCGCTCGACCCGGATGCGTTGTCGATCAGCGGCCTGCGCAATTACATCAAATACCTGAGCCAGAGCGGGCAGGAGTCGAACCGTTACCAGCTGAACATGTGGAGTAAGATTTTCTCCCCATTGTCAGTGGCGGTGATGATGCTGATGGCGCTGTCGTTCATTTTCGGCCCGCTGCGCAGTGTGCCGATGGGCGTGCGGGTGGTGACCGGGATCTGTTTCGGTTTCCTGTTCTACGTACTGGATCAGATTTTTGGGCCGTTAAGCCTGGTGTATAACATTCCGCCGGTTCTCGGCGCATTGTTGCCGAGTTTGCTGTTTTTGCTGATAAGTGTGTTTTTGTTATTGAAGCGGAGATAGTTTTTTTCTGCCAAAGTAGAAAGAAGCCCCAATATGGGGCTTTTTTGTTTTTATGGGGGAGGTATGTTGCGTTGGCAGACGCCTGCCGTCTTTCTGCGGCTTCGTGGCCGCCACCGGGCGTGAAGTGGCTTGTTTCGGTTGCTCATGTGTAATTGTCTACCCGGCTCCCCGAGCCTCAACCGAGCAGGGCCTGCCGGCGCGCCGGCCCTGCACCCGCGCGCTGTCGGTGCCCTGGCTGAATCATTGCACGCTCCCGCGTGTCCCCTCATTTCGCCTACGGGCTAATCGGGCCGCCGCAGACACGCTCCCGGCGTGGCTGCGACTCTCGCACACATCCTTGTGTGCTCGCCCGGCCCTGCGGCTCCACTCGGCAATGATTTTTACGCCCCCACCGCCCTGCAAATCAAAGGGTATGTAAGGAAATAGTAGGTGGAGGATTATTGGATGGTCGGTGTGTTCGCCCGGCCCTGCGGCTCCATTCGGCAATGATTTTTACGCCCCCACCACTTTTGCAAACTAATAAGTCTGTGAGGAAATAATAGGGGGAGGTTTTAAGTCGCTCGGCGTGTTTGCTCTCATACCGAATTTTCATGCGGCAACGTGTCTGCATTCTTCACAAATTTTAAAAAAGCCTTATCTACTCTTTCCTTACATAGCCAAGAATTTGCAGTCTGGTGGGGGCATTAAATTATTGCCGACGAGGACGCAGGGCCGGGTGAGCGGGCAGGACGCCCGCGAGAGGGACAGCCACGCTGGGAGCGTGTCTGTCCCGGCCCGATTAGCCCGGAGGCCGAAGGAGGGAACCCGCTACGCGGGCAATAATTCTGCCGGATCACCCAAGGCGCGGGGATGCAAGGGGCGCGCGCTTACGCGCCCCTTGCGCGGTGGCGGCAGCGGAGCCGCAGAAGGAATGCAGGCGTTTGCCAACGCAACACACCTCGATCAAAAAGAACTCATCCACCGCACATAAACAACCGAAACAAGCCACCTTATCAACAACCGAAACAATCCACTTCACACCCAGTGGCGGCAGCAGGGCCGCCTTAGCCCTGCCGCGAAAACACCGCTATCACCGCATCGAGGTGCGCTTTCATCGCCCGCCGCGCCCCCGCGGCATCCCCCGCCTCGATGGCGTCGAGGATCGCCCGGTGCTCCTGCTCGGAGCGGTGCGGCATATCCTCCGGCGTGTAATTACGCTGCAACACCCGGAACATGCTGCCGTAACGGTGGCCGAGCAAGTGGCCGATGATAAACGCGTAAGCCGGGTTGCCGCTGGCCTGGGCAATGCGGATGTGGAACAGCCGGTCACCGGGGTGGGTTTCCGAGCCGGCGCGGTTATCCTCGCAGTTGCGCAGGTAAGCAGCGCGGATGGCGGCGCGCTCGTCTGCACTGGCGTAACGCGCGGCCAGCGCGGCAGTTTCCGGCTCGATCAGGCGGCGGGTCTGTAACAGCGAAAAAGGCGGCAGCTCGCTGTTCAGGTCGAGGTCAATCCCCAGCTCCTCGTCCAGCTCGCCCCACTGGCCGCGCCCGGCCTGCGCCATCACCGGCTCCGGTGAGGCCGCCACCGGCGGGTGGCGCACGATCACGCCGTTGCCGACCTTCACATCCACCAGCCCCACCACTTCCAGCGCAATCAGCGCCTCCCGCACCGAGGCGCGGCTCACCTGCATTTGCGCCGCCAGATCGCGCTCCGACGGCAACCGGCTGCCGGGCGGAAATTCCCCTTTCTCAATCAACCCGCGCAACTGATCGGCTATCTGCCGGTAAAGCCGCGGGTTTTCCAGTCTGGTAATCGGCATGGTGGCCCGTCTCCCTGTGGTCGGTTAAGCGATTCAGCCACCAATTCCCGGTTGTCGCCCTTGAGGAATTGTTATCGGCGTGTAAAAACTGAATCCGCGTTGATGATGTTTTGTGCAGCCGGTGCCCATTTTAGCAAACCCCGCCGCCGGGTAAGCAATAACATTTCCAACCAAATTGGCCTGACCTTCAGGCTCTTTTTAGCCGGTCAGTGGCCTGACCATTAGACCTGAAAGCGAGGCACCCATGACCCAGTTTACCGCCCTGCGCGTTGAAGATATCCGCTTTCCCACCTCGCAGGCGCTGGATGGCTCCGACGCCATGAACCCGGACCCGGACTACTCCGCCGCCTATGTGATTCTGGAAACCGATGACCCAACGCTGAGCGGCCACGGCCTGACGTTTACCATCGGCCGCGGCAATGAGATCTGCTGTGCCGCCATCCGGGCGCTGGAGCACCAGATCGTCGGGCAGTCTCTGGAGGCGATCACGGCGGACATGGGCGCGTTCTGGCGGCGTTTCACCAGTGACAGCCAGCTGCGCTGGATCGGGCCGGACAAGGGCGCGATCCATCTGGCGACCGGCGCGGTGATCAACGCCGTGTGGGATGCATGGGCGAAATCCTGCGGCAAGCCGCTGTGGCAACTGGTGGCGGATATGTCGCCGGAGGAGCTGGTGCGCTGCATCGATTTCCGTTACCTCACCGACTGCATCACGCCGGAGCAGGCGCTGCGTCTGCTGACCGAGCGCGCCGAAGGACAGGCGCAACGGCGCGAAACGTTGCTGGCGGAAGGTTACCCCTGTTACACCACCTCGGCGGGCTGGCTCGGCTACCCGGATGAGAAGCTGCGCCGCCTCTGCCAACAGGCGGTGGACGCCGGCTTCTCCTTCCTCAAACTCAAGGTCGGGCGCGACCTGGAGGATGACATCCGCCGGGTGCGCATCGCCCGTGAGGTGATTGGCCCCGACCGACAGTTGATGATTGACGCCAACCAGGTGTGGGAAGTGGATGAGGCGATCGACTGGGTCAACAAGCTGGCGTTCGCCCGGCCGTGGTTTATTGAGGAGCCGACCAGCCCGGATGACATCGAAGGCCACCGCAAAATCCGTGAGGCCGTCGCGCCGGTGAAAGTGGCGACCGGCGAGATGTGCCAGAACCGCATTATGTTCAAGCAGTTCATCATGCGCGGCGCGATTGACGTGGTGCAGATCGACGCCTGCCGGATGGGGGGCGTGAATGAGGTGCTGGCGGTGATGCTGATGGCCGCGCGCTATAACCTGCCGGTCTGCCCCCATGCGGGCGGCGTCGGGCTGTGCGAGTACGTGCAGCACCTGTCGATGATCGACTACCTCTGCATCGCCGGGACGCATGAAGGGCGGGTGATTGAGTATGTGGATCACCTGCATGAGCATTTCGTCACGCCGTGCGAGATCCGTGGCGCAGCCTATATGCCGCCGCACGCGCCGGGCTTCTCGATTGAGATGCACGCCGCCTCCCTCGACCAGTACCGCTTCCGGGGGTAACGATGCGCATCGACGCCCACCAGCACTTCTGGCGCTACCAGCCGCAGGAGTATGGCTGGATCAGTGACCAGATGGCCGTGCTGCAACGCGATTTCCTGCCCGGCGATCTGTTGCCGCTGCTGCAACAGCAGCGGATCGACGGCTGCATCGCGGTGCAGGCGCGCCAGAGCCTCGACGAGACGCTGAGCCTGCTGGCGATGGCCGACGCCAACCCGTTTATCCGGGGCGTGGTGGGCTGGCTGCCGCTCACCTCACCGGCGCTGGCCGAGGTGCTGGCCCCGTTGCAGGATCGCCCGGCGCTGCGCGGGGTGCGGCACCTGGTGCAGGATGAATCCGATCCGGCCGCGTGGCTGCAACAGCCGGCGCTGGCGGGCGGGATGCAGCGGATTCAGTCACGCGGCTATGTGTATGAGCTGCTGGTGACGCATCGCCACCTGGCGGACGCCACCACCTTTGCGGCGCGTCATGACGATCACTGGCTGGTGCTGGACCACCTCGGCAAACCAGACATCGCCCGCGGCGCGGCGCACTGGGCGCGGCAGATTGCGCCGCTGGCCGCGTTGCCGCATGTCGCCTGCAAGCTCTCCGGCCTGATTACCGAAGCGCCCGGTTTCCGCTGGACGCCCGCGCTGCTGCAGCCGTTTATCGACGCAGCGCTGGAAGCGTTCGGCCCGGATCGGTTGCTGGCCGGGTCAGACTGGCCGGTCTGTTTGCTGGCCGGTGAGTATGCAGACGTCACTGATCTTTGCGAACAGGCGCTCACCACCCTCAGCGACGCCGAGCGCGCCGCCATCCTTGGCGGCAATGCCTGCCGCCTCTACGGCTTACAGGAGCCAGACTATGCACCTCAACCTCACTGATCAGGTCGTGATCGTTACCGGCGGCGGCTCCGGCATCGGCGCGGCGATCTCCACCACGCTGGCTGACGAAGGGGCGATCCCGGTGATCGTCACCAATACGCCGCCGGAGCCGGGCTTTCTGGCCCAGCTTCAGCAACAGCAACCGGCCGCCTGCGTGATCCTCGCCGATCTCTGCCAGGAAGCGGAGTGCCGCCGCGCGGTGGCAGAGGCGCTGGCCCGTTTCGGCCGCCTTGACGGGCTGATCAATAACGCCGGGGTAAATGACGGCGTCAGCCTGGAGGCGGGGCGCGAGGCGTTTGTGGCCTCGCTGGAGAAGAACCTCGTCCACTACTACCTGATGGCGCACTTCTGCCTGGACGCCCTGCGCGCCAGCCGCGGCAGCATCGTCAATATCAGCTCCAAAACCGCGCTGACCGGGCAGGGCAACACCAGTGGCTACACCGCCGCCAAAGGGGGCGTGCTGTCCCTGACGCGGGAGTGGGCGGTCTCGCTGCTGGAGGACGGCATCCGCGTGAACGCAGTGATCCCCGCCGAGGTGATGACGCCGCAGTATGAACGCTGGATCGACACCTTCGACCAGCCGCAACGCAAGCGCGACAGCATCACCGCGCGCATTCCGCTCGGCAAACGCATGACCACGCCGCAGGAGATCGCCGACACCGTGGTGTTCGCGCTCTCGCCGCGCTCGTCGCACACCACCGGCCAGTGGCTCTCGGTGGATGGCGGCTACACCCACCTCGACCGGGCAATCACATGAGGATCTGTCAGGCGCTCGATCTGGTCGACTCCCCGGCGCTGATTGCCGAGTATCAGGCGCACCACCAGCACATCTGGCCGGAAGTGGCGGCGCATTTACGGCAGCACGGCATCCTCGACATGGAGATTTACCGCCTCGGCACGCGGCTGTTTATGGTGATGGAGGTGAGTGACGCCTTCGACCCGGCCACGTTTGCTGAGGCAAGCAACGCTAACCCGCACATTCAGCGCTGGGAGGCGCTGATGTGGCAGTACCAGCTTCCCACCCCGTGGACGCCACCGGGTGATAAATGGGTGACGATGGACCGCCTGTTTTCCCTTGCGGATCAACCCGCAGCGCAGTAACCCGGCGCGCCGGACGCGCCAATGATGCGTTATCCAACCTGGATCAAGGAGTTAACATGCTAGTCAATAAAAGTGCGTCACTGTCGGCCAATACCGGCCAACTGGCCACCAGCGGGCGCTGGGCGCTGATGCTGGTCACCAGTCTGTTCTTTATGTGGGGGTTGTCGTATGGGCTGCTGGATGTGTTGAACAAACACTTTCAGGAGACGTTGCACGTCACCAAGGCGCAGTCCGGCCTGTTGCAGGCGGCCTATTTCGGTGCCTATTTCCTGGTGGCGCTGCCCGCCGGGCTGTTTATGGACCGCAAAGGCTATAAAGCGGGGATTCTGGTCGGGCTGTGCCTGTATGCCGTGGGCGCCCTGCTGTTTGTGCCTGCTGCGTCCGCCAACAGTTTTGCACTGTTCCTGCTGGCGTTGTTTGTGATCGCCAGCGGCCTGGGCTGTCTGGAGACGGCGGCGAACCCGTACGCCACGGTGCTGGGTGACCCGGCCGGGGCGGAGCGGCGGCTGAACCTGGCGCAGTCGTTTAACGGGCTGGGGCAGTTTATCGGCCCGATGATCGGCGGCACGCTGTTTTTCTCCGCCACCCAGGCGCAGGGCAGCGGGCAGGAGTCGGTGAAGATTACCTATGTGGCGATTGCCGGGCTGGTGTTGGTGATCGCCTTCCTGTTCAGCCGCACCCGGCTGCCGGACATCCGTGAGAGCGGCGACGCACCGGGGGAAGCACCGCGCGGCCTGTGGCAGCACCGGCACTTCGTCGGCGGCGTGGTGGCGCAGTTCTTCTACGTGGCGGCGCAGGTTGGCGTTGGGGCGTTCTTTATCAACTACGCAACCGAGCACTGGCATAACGTCTCGAACCAGAGCGCCTCATATCTGCTGTCGGTGGCGATGATCAGCTTTATGGTCGGGCGGTTCTTCAGCACCTGGCTGATGGGGCGCGTGGCGGCCACCACGTTGCTGATGCTGTATGCGCTGGTGAATATCGTGCTGTGCGGGCTGGTGGTGCTGAGTATTGAGAACGTGTCAGTGATTGCGCTGGTGGCGGTGTTCTTCTTTATGTCGATTATGTTCCCGACCATTTTCGCTTTGGGCGTGAAGAACATGGGCGTCCACACCAAGCGCGCCAGTTCGTTTATGATCATGGCGATTGTCGGCGGCGCGATTATGCCGTACTTCATGGGCGCGCTGGCGGACCATTACCACACGGCGATCTCCTACCTGCTGCCGATGGCCTGTTTCGCCGTGGTGTTTGTCTACGGGCTGAGCCAGCGCCGGGCGCAGAAGGCGGGGCATTAACCGGCACGACCTGCTGCCAGCTCAGCGATACCTGGGGCGTGATGGGGTGCTGTGGATGGCGTCGCGGTAAGTCTGGAGACTCACGGGGCGACCAGCGGGCGAGGCATCCCTCCGGGAACCTCGTCCACTGTTTCCCCTGTTATTGGGCGTTGTGCGTTGCTGTGAGAGATGTCGCGACAGGGCTGAAGTTTCACGAGACGTTATGGGCGCTGTGAATAACGTTGCGATAAGTTCTGAGACTCACGGGGCGACCAGCGGGCGAGGCGTCCTTCCGGGAACCTCGTCCACTGTTTCCCCTGTTATTGGGCGTTGCGAGTTGCTGTGAGAGATGTCGCGACAGGGCTGAGGTTTCACAGGGCGTTATGGGCGCTGTTTCCCCCGTTAATGAGCGTTGTGGGTAGCTGTAAAAGGTGTCGTGACAGGGTTGAAGTTTCACGGGGCGTTATGGGCGCTGTGAATGACGTTGCGATAAGTTCTGAGACTGACGGGGCGACCAGCGGGCGAGGCGTCCCTCCGGGAACCTCGTCCGCTGTTTCCCCTGTTAATGGGCGTTGTGAGTTGCTGTCAGAAGCGTTTGTGACTGTCAGTCATGGCTGTTGTTATTCACCAGCGCTGTGACCAGATCATTTACCCCGTCACTCATATTGGTGAAGCGCGTCAGTTCGGTGCGCGTCACCACCACGAACACGCCGATATTCTTCTTCGGCACCATCGCCATATAGGTAATGAACCCGCCACCGCCGCCGGTTTTCTGGATAATGGTCGGGCGGCCGTTTTTCGCGGCCATCGTCACCCAGCCTAGCCCGAGCGCATCCGCCTGGCCCGGCACGTCCATACCTTTCAATGAGACCAGTTCACTGCGGCGGAAGTACATGGTCTGGTCACGCGTAGCAACAACCGACGGCGCACGGCCGTTGGAGGCTAAGAACTGCTGCATCCAGCGTTGCATATCTTCCGGCGTGGAGTAGACGCCGCCACTGCCCGCCGCCGCGACGGTGCTGCGGCAGGCGCTGCTGCCTTTGCCGACCATCAGCCGGGCGCATTGTGCCGCCGTGGGCGTGAAGGTGGTGTTGACCATGCCGAGCGGGCCGGTGACTTTCTCACGCAGCAGCGTGGGGTAGGGCTTACCGGTGGCGTTGGAGAGCGCATCGGCCAGCAGGTCATACCCCAGGTTTGAGTAAGCGGCATGGACGCCCGGCGGTACGGTGATTTTGGCAGAGCGCAGGTATTGCCAGCGGTTGGCCTCGGTCGGCCAGGTGAACACCGTGCGCCCGGCCTTTCCGCCCGGCTGCTCACGCGGCAGGCCGCTGGTGTGGGTGGCGAGGTTCAGCAGGGTAATCGGCTGGCGCGCATTATAGGCGGGCACCCGGGCGCCGGGTGGTGCATATTTTTTCAGCGGATCCACCAGCCGGACTTTACCTTCGGCGGCCAGTTTCACCATCACTTCGCCGGTCATCAGCTTGGTCAGCGAGGCGATGCGGATCATCGTGTCCGGCCGCGGGCGCAGGTCGTTACCCGGCTGGGTTTCCCCATAACTGCGGAACACCTGCTGGTTGTTATCAATCACCACCAGCGCCATGCCCATCGCACCGCTGTTATAGAAAATGTGCTCTGCAAAGCTGTCCACAACCTGTGAGGTCAGCTGCGCCTGGGCAAAGCCGCGCACCGGCAGCGCCGCCACGGCCAGCCCGAGCAATAAAGAGGGGAGTAATTTAGCCAATCTGGTTTCCATGAGAGGCAAGAGACAAGTGGCGAATATCATAATGGCAACCGCCGCATCTGGCAGGCAGAAAATGCGGCCGATACTAAAAAAAGTGTGAACAATCCTCACGCCCGCGCTGCGCAGGCCTGATAGGGCAGGGTGATGAAGTGCTGATTTTTTCGTCACTTAAGCGGAGACAAAAGGGATAACAGTTGCATGGCGATCGTGGGCAGGTATAATGCACCCGTTTTCCGCATACTACTTCAGTGCCGAAGTGGCGAAATCGGTAGACGCAGTTGATTCAAAATCAACCGCCGCAAGGCGTGCCGGTTCGATTCCGGCCTTCGGCACCATCGAGTATGAACAATCAAACCACCGCGAGGTGGTTTTTTTGTTTTTGTTTTTGTTTTTGGGGAAGGATTTCCTCTCGCTTTTCAGGGTATTATCTAATCAACTCTGATTGAGGCTATCTCAACTAACGATTTCGGATTCTTGGCAATGTTTCTGACAGTTGATCTGTGGTTGCGAGTTGTCATTCAAACCAGACTTTGTGTTAAGTTCTTTTTAAATTAAAATTAAATATCTGAATGCGTAAGTTTAAGGGTAAATCGCTAAGGATAGTTAAAATTAAGATAAGTAATTATTTTCCTGAATCATTATTTTATAAAAATCATTAACATTTCTACAGAAAAATAATTATTTTCATAGTGTTTTATTTTAATAATAAATGATTGAAGATAAGAGATAATATATGATAAGGCTTGATGAAAAAAATCACCTTTTATAATGATGTTATCAAAATATTAGTTTATTAAATAAGCTGGATTTTTAACAAGAAATAAAATTAAAGCAACGCAGTATTAATGAGATATAACATTTTATTTTCAACTTCTTTGTAAAATCTTACGTTGTAATGATGGAATTTAACAACAGGCAACTTATTTTTCCTAAGACGCAAGAGTGAAGGTCTTTAATTTGTAGGTAAGTTAATTTAAGAAGAAATAAATTTTTTATAAAATGGCTTTTGAATATAGGAGCGTTTTAATATTATGGATTTATTTGAAATAAAATTACCTAGAAAACGGCTACATCCATATTTCAAGTCACTCATTGATGAAGAGCATCTTTCTCCTGTCCGAGATGTAATTCAATCTTGGGGTACCGGTTTACTTGATAGAAAAAATGAGCAAGAAAAATTTGTTAATGAATTTCAAATAACTTTTAATTCAGCATTTTGGGAGCTGTATTTAAATAAAGTTTTTATGTCTCTAAATATGGTGGTTAACTACACCAAAGAAAGCCCTGATTTCCATGTGACAACAGCTGACGGTTATAGCTTTAATGTTGAGGCTGTAGTAGCTGATCCAACAATCAATGATGCTCCCCAATTTGAAATTAGCGATGAAGAAGATTTTATAGATGATTGTACAATCAAACTTTTAGGGAAAATAAAGCAAAAATTAGATCTTTTCAATGGAACTAAAGGGAAACGATATCCATATAGCTCTCTTTCACATGTAGATGGAAAGCCATTTATTATTGCTGTAGCTCCTTTCAATAGAAATTATGCGTTCTCACAAAATAACATAGCAATTAATCGAGTGCTTTTTGGTATTGATCGTCCAATGCCAGACGGAAAAATTCCTTTAATGGAGACAATTTCTAAGCCAAATGGGACGAAGTTAGATTTGGGTATCTTTACAAATGACTCATTTAAGGAGATCAGTGCTATAATTTTCTCAACTACAGGAATGCTTGGTAAAGCTATTATTGAAAGTAGAATTCCCTGTAGTATTAGAGCTACACGATATCGACAAATTTATCAGTATGATTTCCTCAAAGAAGAGGGCCTTGAAAACCTGGGTATGAAATATCATAAAATTTCACCAACCCATGAGATTTTTACTAATCGTTTCGAAATAGGAAAATTTATTTGTGGTTCGGATGTCCATCTTTGCCATTCGAGTGAATATCAAGAATCTCATGTTGATGGCTTACATGTTTATTTTAATCCATATGCATTAATCCCTCTTGAAGAAAATGTATTCGATGACTTCGCTATTACCCATAATTTCTATGATATTGATCGTAAAGAGTGCATTATGGTACACCATGATAATTCTTTAGTTTCTAGGCAGGTATTTAATTATTAAATAAAAATTAATTACTCAATAAAAAAGTAATTTTTTCATCATCCAACCATCCCGGCCTTCGGCCGGGACACCCCCACCTCACCAACACCACCCCTTACCCCCGCCTGCAACTCCCGGAGACCCCATCAATAAACGCCCACACCTGCTTCTGTTTCCGCTTTGAAAGCCTCTCCACCCGGCGCAGGGCCTGCATCAGCTCCGGTTCCGTTTCCGCTTCTTCCTGCGGTTTCTCTTCCGGCACCTCTTTCGCCATCAGCACAATGCACCCTTTCATCACACGCACATCCACCTCAGTGCCGGTGTCAAACCCTGCTGCTTTTAGCCATTTGCCTTTCATGATCACCGCCGGAATACGGGTGTAATCTGGATAACGGCTCGCATAACTGACTTTTAAACGGCGAATCGTGTCCTGGGTGGCTTCTGTTACTGAATTTTCTGCAATACAATCCTGTGCAGCCATTTTGACTACCTCGATTAGTTATCATGGTCAGCGGTAAAGGTGTGTTCCCGCACATCTTTACCGCGCTTAATTACCCTGTAAAAATAGCCAGTTACGTGATGAAAAGCCAGATGAAAATAAATGAAAATCATCGGAGGAATAATGCGATGTGCATTCCTTTTTTATCAGGGTAAATAAAGGAACTCTGGAGGGCTTAAATATAATAAGGCACGCAATAAACGCGTGCCTTATTATTTTAACTCAAATCATGCAGCGTTTTATCCAGCGGCGGGGTGAGCGCCATATCCAAGAACTCGACCTCTAATCCCTGGCGTTCCGGGGTACAGCACATTACACCGACTTTTACAGATACTGCCGGGAAATAGCTTAAGCGCAGCAGCGGCCAGTGTCGGCCGTCGGTGGAGTACTGTAACCGCAGGCTGTCGCCTTTACGGGTCAGGCGGAGCCAGAAGGTGCGTGGGTCGCCGGGGAAAATGCCGGTCGCCCAGTCGGAGTGGCCGAGCGTCAGCACGCTGCCGATGGCGGGCGCGCCGTCGTTGTACTCAATGCCCGCTTTCAGCCAGTGCTGGTCGTCGGCCATCAGCATAATCCCGGCCTGATCGTAGAGCGTGTTGAAGTCGGCGCACACTTTCACCTGAAAGGTGAAATCGTCGGTGACTTCCGTAGCGTAAATATGCCCGGAAAAGCGTTCGAAGCCGTACCAGGTCTTGCGCCAGAAATCGGTGTGGTCATCCGTGACCACCGTTAATTTATCGTTCTGGTACTGCCACTGTTGCGGTTCGTTAATCCAGGAAAAAGCGTTGCGCATCGGTTCTCCGAGGTCAGGCATGGGTCGGGTCTACCGAGAATAGAAGATCTTATGCGCCTTCGCTGCTGCGCCGCGCAAAACTTGCGGACAGCCGATCAAGCAGGATCGCCATCAGCACCACCACAATGCCGCTCTGTAACCCCAGCCCGATATCAAGCTGCTGAATGCTGCTGAGAATGTCATTGCCCAGCCCACCGGCCCCTACCATCGAGGCGATAATCACCATCGACATCGCCATCATAATGGTCTGGTTCACCCCGGCCATAATCGCGGGCTGCGCGGCAGGCAGCTGCACTTTCCACAGCAACTGGCGCGGCGTACAGCCGAAAGCGAGGCCCGCCTCAATGCGGGCGGCGTTCACCTGGCGGATGCCCAGATCGGTCAGGCGTACCACCGGCGGCATCGAAAACAGGATGGTGGCGAAAATCCCCGGCGGGCGGCCAAGGCCAAACAGAATGGTGGCGGGGATCAGGTAAACAAACGCGGGCATGGTCTGCATAAAATCCATCAGCGTGCGCACCACGCTGCCCACCGTGGCGCGGCGCGCGCTCCAGATGCCGAGCGGAATGCCGAGCACCAGGCTGAAAAAGGTCGAAGAGAGCGTCAGCGCCAGCGTGATTGAGGCGTGTTCGCTGTAGCCGCTATAAACGATGTAAAGCGTCGCCAGCAGGGCAAACAGCGCAAACCCTTTACCGATGCGCCAGGCACCGATGCCGACCGCCAGCGCCACCAGCCCCCATGGGGTCAGCCAGCCGAGCAGTGTCTCCAGCCCGCCTGCGAAGGCGTCAATGCCTGCGGAAAGCCCGTCAAAAAAACCACCGGCATGCACCAGCAGCGCATGAATGCCGCTGTCGATCTGGCGGCTGAAATCTAAAGGATGTGACATACCGTTACCTGTTCAGACATGGCCGTAGCTCTCCGCCCACTGCCAGCGGGCGGTGTCCACGCCGGAGAAAAAGTGCCGCACATAGGGTGAGGCGGGCGTGTTGATGATGTGCTCCGGGGAACCGACCTGCACCAGCCGCCCCTCCTGCATAATCGCGATGCGCGTGCCGAGCCGCAGCGCCTCTTCCATATCATGGGTGACGAACACCACCGTGCGTTGCTGCTCCTCCTGCAACGCCAGCAGCAGCGACTGCATCTCACGGCGGATAATCGGGTCGAGCGCTGAAAAGGCCTCATCCATCAACAGCACCGCCGGGTTCACCACCAGCGCCCGCGCCAGCCCGACCCGTTGCTGCATCCCGCCGGAAAGCTGGTGCGGATAGTGTGCCGCCACCTGCGCCAGCCCGACCTTCTCCAGCATCGCGTGCGCCCGCTGGTGCCGCGCCTCCCGGCCAACCCCAGCTACCTCCAGCCCGAACGCGACGTTATCCAGCACCGTGCGCTCCTCAAACAGCGCGAAAGACTGGAACACCATACCGATCTGCTGCCGTCTCAGGGCGATCATCTCTGCGGTGGTCAGCGAGCCGAGCGGCTTCCCCTGAAAGTGCACTTCACCGCGGGTCGGGGCGATCAGGAAGTTCAGGGTGCGCAGCAGCGTCGATTTACCCGAACCGGAAAGCCCGACAATCACGAAAATCTCACCAGGGAAAATCTCCAGGTTAATCTGGCTTAACGCATTGGCCGTGGGCGTGGTATCCGGCCGGGAAAATAACCGCTTCCCCGGCGGGGAAGAATAATTTTTATCAACGTCGCGTAATTCAATGATAGGTTGTGGCATAGCAGCATTACCTATTATTCGGGAAGCTATTCACGCTAACCTAAAATAAACGGCGTCAGGTAAATATTTTACGCAGGCAGATAGACATATTTCGCATTTGCTTATTTATAATCCGGCAATGCAGCGGGTTGATGATGGAAATTCCAGGCCTCATTTAATAACCAGTGGGAAACTTTCTCCTGCTGTGCAGAGGCAGGTTTACCGCTGGCGGAAATCAGGTAATAGCCCCGTTCAGTACGGACTTCCGGGCCACAGACTACCAGCTGTTTTGACGCCAGCAATGAGGAGATCAGCGGCCGCCAGCCGAGCGCGATCCCTTGCCCCTCCACCGCCGCCTGAATCACCAGCGAGTAGGCGTTAAAAGTGCGTGACCCGGCGTGCGCATGGGCGGGCACCCGCTGAAAACGGAACCAGTCTTCCCAGTTCAGCCAGCGTTGCGGGCGCGTCTCCGGCAGCTTCAGCAGCGGGAAGTTCAGCAGCTCGCCGGGCGTGGGTGTGATGCTCATTTTGCGGATAAGTGACTGATTACACACCGGCACCACATCCTCCGGGAACAGCTTCTGCGCCTGGGTTCCCGGCCAGTTGCCGTGGCCGAAATAGATCGCCAGGTGGGCGTGGCTGTCGCGGAAATCGTAGTCATTGGGGGAGGTGGAAACCTGCACCTCCACGCCGGGGATCAGCGCCTGAATGGCGTCCATCCGCGGCAGTAACCAGTAGCTGGCAAAGCCCATATCGGTGTCGATGCGCAGGGTGCTGCGCTGGTGCCGGGTGCGCTCAATCTGCTCGCTGATCTCCGTCAGGCTGGCGCGGACAATCTGGTAAAGCGCATTGCCGGACTCGGTGAGTTGCACCCCCCGGTGACGCCGTTCAAACAGCGGGCCGTTGAGTAAATTTTCCAGAGCCTGAATACGCTGGCTCACCGCCGGTTGCGACAAGCCTAATTCATTTCCGGCGGCGGTAAAATTACCGTGGCGCGCGGCCGCCTCAAATACCACCAGCATTTGTAACGGAGGTAACGCTAATTTCCCTGCCATAAGCCTGCCTTATACCATGATAATTTATCCGCCCCTTCACAGAAAGAAACCGGCGTGAGATAAAAATATCACGGATCGTTTATTTACTTTATCACCGGATGAATCATGCTTATAAATAAACCGAATATCGTTATTCTGATGGCAGATCAGTTAACCGCCGGGGCATTACGCACGTATGGAAATAACGTCAGCCTGACGCCTAATATTGATAAGCTGGCGGAAGAGGGCGTGGTATTTGACTCCGCCTATTGCAACAGCCCGCTGTGCGCCCCGGCCCGCGCCTCGCTGATGACCGGGCAACTGCTCTCCAAAAACGGCGTTTTTGATAATGCCGCGGAGTTCCGGGCGGATTCGCCGACCTTCTGCCACTACCTGCGTGAGCAGGGCTACCGCACCTGGCTCTCCGGCAAGATGCACTTCTGCGGGCCGGACCAGCTGCACGGCTTTGATGAGCGCCTGACCACGGACATCTACCCGGCGGATTTCGGCTGGACGCCGGACTGGGCGCACCCGGAGCGCCGGCTCGACTGGTTCCACAACATGAGTTCGGTGCTGGAGGCGGGGGAGTGTGTGCGCACCAACCAACTCGACTTCGATGACGAGGCGCTGTTTATGGCGCGCCAGCGCCTGTATGACGCCGCCCGCCGCCCGGATGAGCAGCCGTTCCTGCTGCTGCTGTCGCTGACCCATTCGCACGATCCGTTTGCCATTCCGCGCCGTTACCTCGACCGCTTTAACGAAGAGGATATCGATTTGCCGCACACCACGGCGGCGGAGGTGGAAAACGATCCGCACTCAGCGCGCCTGCGTGCTATGTATCAGCTGGAAGAGGGGCTGCTGAGCGACGCGCAGATCCGCCGGGCGCGCCACGCCTATTACGGCGCGATGGCCTACGTCGATGACTGCTTCGGGGAGGTGATTCGCACCCTGGAAGAGACCGGGCTGGCGGAAGACACCATCGTGTTCGTGGTGGCGGACCATGGCGAAATGCTGGGCGAGCGCGGGCTCTGGTACAAAATGACCTTTTTCGAGGGGGCGGTACGGATCCCGTTTATCGTCCATAACCCGAAACGCTTTGCCCCGCACCGGGTGGCGGAGAGCGTGTCACTGGTGGATCTGCTGCCGACCTTCACTGACCTGGCGGGCGGCGGGGCGCGTCTGCGGCAGCCGGTTGCGCCGCTGGACGGCCACAGCCTGGTGCCGCACCTGAAGGGCGACGCCGGGCCGGATGAGGCCTGCGGGGAGTATCTGGCCGAGGGCGCGATCGAGCCGATCGTGATGATCCGCCGTGGCCCGTGGAAATATATCCACTCACTCACCGAAGCCCCGCAGCTTTACCATCTTCAGCAAGATCCGCACGAGCGGCAGAACCTGGCCGCGCAGCCCGCGTATCAGGCACAGGCTCAGGCGTTCGCTGAGGAGGTGGCCGCCCGCTGGAACCTGGCGGATCTGGATAAGCAGGTGCGCGCCAGCCAGCAAAAACGCCTTTTCCTTACTGAGATTGCCGGGCGCGACGCCATCCCGAAATGGGATTTCCAGCCGCACCAGCCCGCGTCCCAGCGCTATATCCGTAACCACCAGACACTGGATGAGCAGGAAGCTTTCTCCCGCTATCCACGCCCACACCAGCACACGCCCGGGAAACCCTTATGAAAAAATCGACGACCTTTATGCTGCTGGCCGCCTCCGGCCTGCTCCCGCTCACCAGTATGGCGGCGGAACAGGCGCGCTGCGCCACCGTGAACCAGTCCGATCCCGGCTGGACGGACATCGCCGCCACCAATGCGCTCTCCGGGGTGGTGTTAAACGCCCTTGGCTACGAGCAAAAGGTGCAGAACCTCTCGGTGGCGCTGGCGTTCCAGGGGCTGAAGACCGGGCAACTGGACGTGTTCCTCGGAAACTGGATGCCGGCACAGGCCCCGGTCATCGGCAAATACAGTAGTGACGGCGCGATTCATGTCATCGGGGCGAACTTACCGGCAGCGAAATTTACGCTGGCGGTGCCGGATTACGTGGCAGCGGCCGGGGTGAAGGATTTCGCTGATCTGCAAAAGTACGCCGACAAATTCGGCCATAAAATCTACGGCATTGCGCCGGGCGCGCCCGCCAACCAGAACATCAAAAAGATGCTGGATAAACATGACTTCGGGTTACAGGGCTGGAGCCTGGTGGAGTCGAGCGAAAGCGGGATGCTGGCGCAGGTGACGCGCGCCGTCAGCCGCCAGCAGTGGGTGGTATTTTTGGGCTGGGAACCGCACGCGATGAATACCCGTTTCAAACTCACCTACCTCAGCGGCGGTGACGCCTGGTTTGGCCCGAACTACGGCAGCGCCACGGTCAATACCGTCACCCGCAAGGATTTCGCCGCCGAGTGCCCGAACCTCAACCGGCTGTTCACCCAGCTGAAATTTGATGTGCCGCTGGAGAACGCCATCATCACCCGCATATTGGATGACAAACAAAGCCCGGCCGACGCCGCCCGCGCCGAACTGGCCAAACGCCCGGCGTTGCTCACCGGCTGGCTGAACGGCGTCACCACCCGCGAGGGCCAACCGGCAGAGCCCGCCGTGAAGAAAGCGCTGGGCATCTAAGCGCGTCAGCAACCTTAAAACAGGTGCCGCCACGGCAGGGCGACACCTGTTTTCGTTTGTTATTGGGTCTTGTTTTTTATTCGTGGAAGGCATGGTGCTGGTGGATGGCGATCGTCTGGTGCACCTGATGATCGATAACGGCGTGGGGGTCTCTTCACGCCGTATCAATGTGCCGAAGCTGGACATGGATTATTTCGAATAACCTGCCCGCCTTCCGGCGGGCAGGCGTTCACCTTTATTTAAAACCCCAAAATCACCCAAACCGTTCCGCGCGGAAGGTAGAGAGCATCGGGTGTTTGTCGCCGGTCATGATCTCATCGGCCAGCAGTTCGCCGACGATCAGCGCCAGGGTTGCGCCGGAGTGGGTGAAGGCCACGAAGCAGCCGGGTACGCGCGCCAGTTCGCCGAGCACCGGGTTGCCGTCGCCGGGGATCGGTTTGGGGCCGAGTTTCCAGCCCGCGGCCTGGAGCGCGGCACCGTTGCCAACCAGCGCGCCCGCTTCCTGCATCAGCTTGTCCACCACGCTTTCGGCGATGGTGTAGCGGCCGTCCGGTTGCTGCACGATCTCCTCTTCATACCAGTCGTGGTCTGCCGCCAGCGTGCTGCCGGGGTTCGGGCGGATGGCGGCGCGCGGCGTGTTCATCACCACTTTCAGGCCGTGCGCGGTGGGCTGGCTGATGACCAGCATCGACACCGGCGAGCCGTTAGGGATGGTGACGCCGAGCGGCGCGACCACGTCCGGCGTCCAGGGGCCGCAGGCCACCAGCACCGCGTCGGCGCGCAGTTCACCTTTATCGGCGCTGCGGATGCCGCAGGCGCGCCCGTTCTCCGTCAGCACGTCCGCTTTCCCGGCGTGCTCCACAATCTCACCGCCCAGGTCGCGGAACTGCTGGGCGAGGAATTCGATTAAATGCGGCAGGCTCACCCAGCCTTCGCCGGGGTTGAAGATCGCGGCGTCCGCCACCGCGCGCGGGTTGACGCGGCTGTCCACCGCTGTCACGCCGTCGGCATCCACCAGATGCGAATCGTAGCCGTGCGCCTTCTCGTAAGCGTGGCGGGCGCGGGTGCCGGCGGTGTCATTCGCGGCCCAGCAGAGGCCGCCGTCAAAGCGCAGCCAGTCACGCGTTGGGTCTTGCGCGAACAGCGTGCGATAGCGGTCGATGCCCGCCATCCGCAGCGCGTGGTAGGGCAGGGTGCGTTCGCCCGCCGAGTTCAGCCACGACAGCGACCGGCCGGACGCGCCGGAGCAGAGTTCCGCTTCCGTCACCAGCGTCACCTGCGCGCCGCGTTTCGCCAGCTCCAGCGCCGTGGAGACGCCCAGCACGCCGCCGCCCAGTACCGCCACTTTTTTAGTCGAGTTCACAGACATCGTTCTGTTCCTTGCAATAAGAGGAGAAGGGAACGCCGTTCAGGCGTTGCGCACCGTGAAGCGCGCATGGAGATCGTCAATCAGCCGCAGCACCGCCAGCGCCTCGCGGGCGTCCACCGGGGCGGGTGCGCCGTCATGCAGGGCGTGCGCCAGTTGCTGATAAAAAGCCGGATAGTTGCCGCGCTCATGGGGCACCGGCTGGTGGTTATCACCCTCGCCGAGCGCGCCCCACTGGGCGGCAGGCGTTACGCCGTAAGCCGCATCAGTGGGCGTCATCCCCGCCGCCAGCGATGGTTCCTGGTTATCCAGCCCCCAACTGGTAAAGGCGGCACGGCTGCCGAGCAGGTGGAAACGCGGGGCCGGGCGCGCTGCCTGGCCGTTCATCCACAACCGGGAGCGCACGCCGCTCTCATGCAGCAGCGAGACGAAGGTGTCTTCGTCGCTGTCCGAGATCGCCGGGGAGCCGTAACGCGCCAGCTCCGCGCTGCTCTCACGCACCGGGCCGAACAGCTGGATCGCCTGATCGATTAAATGGCTGCCGAGATCCAGCAGCAGCCCGCCGCCCTCTGCCAGGGTCACGCGGTCGCGCCAGTTGCCGAACCCCTCCGGCCGCCACCACTCAAAGCGGGACTCAAAACTGCGCACCCGCCCCAGTTGCTCCTCCGCCAGCAGGCGCTTCAGCGTCAAGAAATCGCCGTCCCAGCGGCGGTTATGGAACACCGTCAGCAGCGTGTTGTTGGCCTGCGCCTCGGCGATCATTTTCCCCGCTTCAATGGCATTGGCGGCGAACGGTTTATCCACCACCAGGTGAAGGCCGCGGCGGCTGGCGTCATGCGCCTGTTGGGCGTGCTGCGCAGGCGGCGTACCGAGTACGATCAAGTCAATGGCCAGCGCGCCGCTGTCGATCTGCTGCATCAGGGCATCCCAGTCGGTGATCAGGCGCGCCTGCGGGTAGCGCTGTTGCGCGGCGTGGCGACGTTCCGCGTTGCCGGTGACAATCGCTGCCAGGCTGAACTGCGGATCGGCGGCCAGCAGCGGGGCGTGGAACACCTGCCCGGAGATGCCGAAGCCCACCAGCGCGGTGCGGATAACCGGGGATGAAACCCGTTGATGCGTCATGACAGAACCTCCGAAAGAAAACGTTGCAGGCGCGGCGACTGCGGCCGGTCAAAAATCGCGTCCGGCGGGCCGGACTCGACGATCTCGCCCTCATCCATAAACACCACCTGGTCGGCGACCCGGCGGGCAAAGCCCATCTCATGCGTCACCACCGCCATCGTCATGCCGCGCTTGCAGAGATCCGCCATCAGTGACAGCACGCCCTTGACCAGCTCCGGGTCGAGCGCCGAGGTCGCTTCATCAAACAGCATCACTTCCGGGTCCATCGCCAGCGCGCGGGCAATGGCGACGCGCTGCTGCTGGCCGCCGGAGAGGTCACGCGGCCGGTGGTCGGCCCGCTGGCCTAACCCCACCTCCTCAAGCCGCTGGCGGGCGATCGCCATCGCGCTGGCTTTCGGCATCCCTTTGACTTTCCAGGGGGCGAGCGCCACGTTCTCCAGCGCGCTGTGGTCGGGGAACAGGTTGAAATGCTGGAACACCATGCCGATGCGCAGCCGCAGCGCGTCCGGCTGGTCCCGCAGTACCGATTTGCCCGCCAGCAGCACATCGCCGGACTGCGGTTCATGCAGCCGGTTGATGCCGCGCAACAGCGTCGACTTGCCCGAGCCGGACGGGCCGATGATGCAGGTGGTGGTGCCGGGCGCGATAGTGAGCGACACCTTGCGCAGCACCTGGATCGGGCCGTAGGCCAGCGTTAAATCGCGCAGCTCCAGGCTGGCACCGTGGTAGGCGGCGGCCGTCGCGTGTGGTTGGTTCATCTTATTGCCCTCGCTCGGTGATCAGCGGGTTAATCGCGCCGCCGGTCAGGGCCGGGGCGGGCTTTTGCTGCACTTCGTCCACCTCTTTCAGGCCGCTTTGTGGGGCGGTCATCCGACGGCGGCCGGTGCGGTAGCGCACATCAACGTGGTTCACGGCGTGGGTCAGCGGCACGGTGATGATCAGGTAGAACAGGCCCGCCAGCAGCAGCGGCGAGAGGTTGCCGGTGAGCACGGCGGCATCCTGGCCGACGCGGAACAGCTCGCGCTGGCCGGTCATCAGCCCCAGCAGGTAGACCAGCGACGAGTCTTTGATGATGGCAATGAACTGGTTGACGATCGCCGGCAGCACGCGGCGGATGCCCTGCGGGATGATCACCAGCCGCATCGCCCGGCCGTAGCTCATGCCGAGCGCGCGGCAGGCTTCCATCTGGCCTTTCTCAATGCTCTGAATGCCGGCGCGGAAAATCTCCCCCATATAGGCGCTGGCGATCAAACTCAGGGCGAAAATGCCGAGCGGGTAGGGCGTCGGCCCGAAAATCTGGTAGCTGAAGCGGGCGAGGCCCTGACCAATCAGCAGGATGGTCAGAATCGACGGCAGGCCGCGGAACAAGTCGGTGTAGAGGCGCGCCGGGATGCGCAGCCAGCGCGAGGGGGAGATGCCCATCAGCGCCAGGATCAGGCCAAACAGCGTGCCGAGGATCGTGGCCGCCACGGAGATGATCACCGTGTTCACCAGCCCGGTGCTGAGCAGTTGCGGCAGCACCTCCAGCATCGACGGGATATCAAAAAAAGTGCGGGAAAGTACAGTTAACAGATCCATAGCCGTATCTCACTAAAAGCGGGTGACGGGGCGCGCCCATCACCTGTTGAGCGGACTGAACGCGGAACGTTCGCGGAGTTACTGGGGCAGGTACTGCTTCGGCAGCGGCGAGCCGGGGAACCACTTCTCGTAAAGCTGTTTCCAGGTGCCGTCCTGCATCGCGTCTTTGATCGCTTTATCCAGCGCGGCCTTGAACGCCGGTTTATCTTTGGCGATCGCCACGCCGGCCGGGGCATCAAAGGAGGGGATGTCAGCGGCGGTGACCAGCTTAAAGCGTTCGGCGTAACTTTTGGCGGCTTCGTTATCGAGGAAAATCGCGTCCAGCGTGCCGTTGTTCAGCGCCGAGACGGCGGCGTTGTTATCCGGGAAGCGCACCACGTCGGTCTGCTTGAAATGCTGGATCGCATAGGCTTCCTGCAAGGTGCCCTGCACCACGCCCAGGCGTTTTTGCGCCAGCGTCTCGACGTTCTTCACGCCGGAGTCGCTGCGCGTCAGCACCGTGAGGAAGCCCACCAGATAGCCGGTGGAGAAATCCACGGTCTTCGCGCGTGCTGGGGTGATGCCGATGGCGGCCACGCCCGCGTCATACTGGCCGTTCGCCACCGCCGGCAAAATGGCCGTGAAATCCTGGCCGATAAAATCAACCTGCTCGATGCCGAGGCGGTGGGCGACGTTCTTGAAAAACTCCACATCGAAGCCGGTAAACTGGCCGGTTTTGTCAGTAAAGGTGTAGGGTTTGGCGTCGCCGAGGCTGGCGACCCGCAGGTGGCCCGGCTCGATCAGGCCATAGGGGTTATTGTCAGCGGCGGCATAGGCACCGAAGGAACAGAACGCGGCCGATGCAAACAGCGTAGCGGCCAGGGCAGGCAGGCGGTTGTGCCGGGAGTTATGCAGATGTTTATGCGATGTCATAAGCTCGTCCGTTTTAGTCAGGTGTAAACATCAGAGTCTGTTGAACCGGCGGCGTTATGGTAGTATGAGACCGGTCTCAACGCAGGTGACTGTTTGGCCCTGTGACTCATGTGAGACCGGTCTCAAGCAGTTGTAGAGATAATAAGCACAGCGCTTTTAGAGCGTCAACATTCATGTTAACAACTTGTGATACAATTTCATTATGACCAACATTTTGCCTCCCATTAAAGCGCCGACCGTTGCCGATGTCGCAAGGGCTGCCAACGTTTCCAAAGCCCAGGCGGCGCGCGCACTGGGCGGCTATGGTGCGGTCAGCGAAGAGGTGCAGATCCGGGTTAACCGTGCGGCGGCGGAGCTGGGCTACCGGCCGAATGAGCTGGCGCGCAGCATGAACACCGGCCGCTCCAACACCATCGGCGTGATCGTCGGGGACATCGAGAACCCGCACTTTGGCCTGGCGTTGCGCGGCATGGCGGACGTAGCGCGGCTGGCGGGTTACCACCTGCTGCTGAGCAACAGCGACGAGCAGCTTCCGGCCGAGCAGGACGCGGTTCACGTGATGCTGGAGAAGCGCGTGGACGGCATCATCGTCGCGCCGTGCAGTTCGGCCGCCGATGATAACGCGCACCTGGCGCAGATCCTGGCGGCAGGGCGGGCGCTGGTGCTGTTTGACCGGGCGGTCGAGGGGCTGGAGGTGGAGGCGATCTGTGCTGAATTCACCCGGCCGGCGCGGGAAGCCACGCGCCAACTGTTAGCGGCCGGGCACCGGCGTATTGCGTACATCACCAGTATGCGCTGCGCGGAGCCGTGGCGTTACCCGGAAGATTTCGGGCTGACCCCGGTGGCCCAGCGCGTCGGCGGCATGGAGCAGGCCTTCACCGACGCCGGATTGCCGTTCGATCCTACGCTTATCAAAGCCAACGCCCTGGATGACGCCTCGATCGCGCGGATTGTCGACGATCTATGGCAACGTCCTGCGCCACCGACGGCGCTGATCGCTTCCGACAGCCTGATCGCCATGTCACTGCTGCGTGAACTGAGCCAGCGCGGCCTGCGCATCCCGCAGGATCTCTCATTCGTGATGTACGACAACTTCCCCTGGACGGAGATCGTCAACCCGCCGCTGACTGTGGTCGCCCAGCCGGTCTACGAGATGGGCCGCGAAGCCGCCCGCCGCCTGATCGCCCGCATCAAAGGCGAAGAAACCGGGCCGATGCCGCCCTTTACCGCAGAGCTGCTGGTCAGGGGGTCGATTGGGGTGGTGTGAGGGGAAAATTAAACTAGGGAAGCCACATTTACTATAGGCTCCCCGCCAATGAATTGGTCAGCTTTAGCTAGGGAGATATATACCCAAGGCCAATGCGACTTACGCTAGTTCCAACACGTTGAATATAATTTAATGCATATTCATATCTTAGTTTAGCAACTACCTCCGCTTCTTTACGGTCACTTCTAATTTTCGGATCATCAAGTTCGAGCTGAAGTTCTAATAAAGATAATTTACCGCGTTTAATCACCCCACCGTTTTCAGCAACGAAAGCACACCAATCGACTTTTTGAATAGCTGGGTTATTCGAGTCGTCTTTTGGTGATTTTATACCGAGACCCAATATTTCACCATTATGTTCAACATAGCAATAAGATCCGCTATTGATATGTAGATCACTTAGTGAATTTGGATTGGAAGGATGCAGCTTTATTGCGGTAAAAGGACGTAAAGTTGTATTAGTGCCTTTTTTAAAAGCTATCGTGTTTTGCCCTGGTTGCAAATCACAAGCAGGAGTTGCACATACCCACCATGTACCATCCAATATAAAAATATGCCCGCTATCTAACTGTTCAGAAGAGTCTTCTATCAGTTTCTCTTTTGTCGGCAAACAACAAATATAGCGGTTATATTGGTTGACAGCTTTTTTTCTGTCAGCAGAACTGTTTAAATTCACTTTGTAATGCTCTTGGAAAGTGAACCCACTTAATTCATCAGCCGAATAAATTTTTTGGCCAAAATTTGCAATTTTATCTTCTACCAGAAATGAAAGCATTTCAGATAGACGAGATACATGATCTTTCAGTTTATATGAGCGAAGCATTTTAATCTGTTCTAAGGGAAGGCCCTCCATACCAGGCTTGCGTATTGTTTCATAAAATTTAGCAAATGCATGTTTCTGCTGTAAAGACGTATCTTCAACATCTGCTCCAAAACGGCTGATTTCATCACGATACTTCGCAGAAAGTAATCGAGAAGGAGTTGGTTTCCAATCAATAAGAGCATTTTCAAGTTCTGCTAAAAGATTATCAGGCCCTTTACTCACAAAGCATACAAAACCACGAGGAGTATGCAACCATTTACAAGACTCAGATATATTCCAAGATAGCATTTGGGGAGGTGATTCTGTGAAGTCAGCAGTATATCTTGATTCAAATTCTTTAATAGCCCAATAAAAAAAATATTTTTTTTTCTTAGTCTCTAAATTTAAACATTCAGCCCAAGTGCAAAGAGCCGAAAAAGAGCCAATCCCTTGCATAAAGTCACCTAAGGCTTTCTGTAGCCCGCCTTCTGGATGGCGAACTTTAAAATAGGTTGCCATGTCAATATGTTCAGTGATAAGACTACGATCAAATTCTTGAGCATCTTCTTTATCCTCAATCAATAGTTCTATTTCACTAACTTCATCACTACAGGCATTGTCATATTGAGAAGTGCAGCTTTTCATTAGGGAGCGAAGGCATTCATATATAACATTATCAAGATTTTCGCTTGTATGAACTACTACTAAGTTGAAATGCTGATTCCTTAAAACAGAAGCAAGAATTTTCCTGGCGATATCACCACCAGTCCCTCCCTCGGCACCTTCTAAGTTATAATCTAAAACCAATAAATCAGATTGGTGTAAATGGTCTGCCAACTCTTTTGGAGTTTCACTACCAGCGCTTTTCTCTGCAAAGTTGGTTGAAATTCCGTCATGAATGTCAATAATGAAACCGGGTTTTTTGTTTCTAAACTCTTTGATCAACTTCATGACTTCATTAGAAATATTGGGATCTTTCCATGACTTTTTAAGGCAATGCTGATTTATTAAAGAGCTACTTTCATTATCTGCTATATAAAAAGAAAAAATCTCTTCCCAGGTTGGATATTGGTCATCAACGATCAATACCGAACGGAGAGGCGCTATAAATGCTTCATGAACCAGATCTTTAAAAGTAGTTGCCTCAGCCATAATAAGCCCCCTTGAAATTTATTACAAAGTTAGCGCCTGATAATTTTTTGAATTTATTCTCTGTAGCGTATTCGATAGAATGGCCGCCTGCGATTAAATTCGCTCGACAAAGGTATAATCCAATACCTCTACCACCACTAGATTTACGAGTAAAGAACATCTTGAATAAATTTTCCTGATCTACTGGATTAATGCCAGGACCATTATCGGAAATAATGATCTTGTCATCAAAGACCGAGAGGAGAATTTCCGGCCCAGGTGTGTGGGAAGTTACAAGCCAATAGACGCTATTATTTACTAGGTTTACAAAAACTGGATACAAGCGTGACGGCTGTTCATATATCGAGAACAAATTAAAACTTTCAGAGGCATGTATTTTAATAGCTCTATTCCTAGTAACAGTTTCAAAAAATCTAACTAAATATTTTACAATTTCACTCCCGAAAATTTGCCGGCGAGTTTTACTTCCAGAAACCTTTAACGGCGCGAGAAACTCAAGCTGTTGGCTGATAGCCTCAAAACCTTCTACAACAAGGTTAGTTCCGGGAGCCTCTCCAGCTTCTCTTATTCGCCTAATACCTTCCCTGACCATTCTTTCATTATTGGTTAATTCATGGCCCAATATTTCTACTGTGATGCCTAGTTGAGCGACTTGATTCAGTCGATTCAAATCCTCACGTAAAGTAATATTTTCTGCTGACCCCTGTCGAGCGATAAGCTCAATATTTATATTTTCGCTCATTAGTTCAAGAGCATCCAAATAGGATTGAAATGTATCTTCATTATCCGTATCAAGCTTGGTATAAATCGCTTTCATCTGTTCTAACGCTTCATCAAGACCAAGAAGTTTTAATCTGACTTGATTAATTAAAGGCATAGCTTCATAATGAAAAGCTTTACTACGTTCATCAAAGAGTGCTAACACTCGATTTCTTTCAGCTTCTTGTAATGCGTCTATTGATTTACGCCAGGATCGTAATCGGCCTTGAAGCCTGCCGGCATGGCTATTAAGCTGCTTCTGAGCAATATCTTCAGGTTTTGAAGGATTAATTTTTTGAATAGCAATTGCTCGCTTTTCCTCAAGGGCACGGATAAGATCCATCGCTCTAGCATACATGGCTCTGAAGCTGCGATAATCATCTTCCATTGATCCAAGTTTTGCCGGCGCTCCAGTCATCCGTAAATCGCTCAATCGGATGCTTAACTCGCTAATCAATACTTGAGTATTAATAAGGTCCTGCTCATCGCTTATATAAAGGTTAGAGGATATATCATCTATCTCATTAAAAAGAATGTTCAAAATCGGTAGATTTGTTTTTAGGTTAGCGCGAAATCTTTTTGCGTTCATTTTCGCAAATGCTTTACGTTCTTTCTCAGCTTTCTCCTTTAAATTCTGTACCTGTATTTCAGGAAGAAGCTCTTTCCGAAGATCTGAATTACTTCCAAAATATTCGTAAGCAGCGCGTTTTAAAATGTTTTTAACAATCTCTCGTAACACTTTAGTTGCACGGTTATCGATAAAACCTTCACGGCCAGCCTTATCTCGTAGGTTCGGATTCATCTCTCTAGAGATGGCAATACGGCCGAACATGCGCCTAGCATTCCAAAATTCACGTCCTGCATTAATGCTACGCTGTTTTTCAATTTCAAAAAAGTCATTACTTTCTCGACCATAAGGTAGAACGCGTAATCCATTGCGAAATATTAAAAATCCACTATGTTGCTGAGCAAGATTATTAAAGCGTGTGAAATCTTCATTTGACAAAGTTGAATTATTTCTTGTTTGTTCAAAGGTAGCAAGATGTAGGCCAAATGGGCCAATGAATGTGGTTGGCCCTTTAGGGATAGTTAGGTCTTTAGGGGGATAAATTTCATAATCAATTCCTAATTTTTGCCATTCTCCAAATGCTTTAACTTGTCCCCTAAAGATGCCATCTGAATCAACATTTCCTGATAAAACATGCTCCATTTCTTCTGTAATTTCACGATTTATAGCTTCTCGATCATTTTCTATGATGGACGAAGAAACCGCTCCAGACCATACCCTTACTTCACAGGAAAAGTCAGGATCAAATGCATTAAACTCGCTAGAGTCTATCCCAACATATGGATCTGTAAATACAGAAAGAGTGCTGAAAAAAGCATTTCTTATATTCTTGATGTTTGAGTCAAGATCAATGGATGGCAATTGTGCTTTAAGATCATAGTTAATATCAGATACAATCAATGCGGTACCATGTTCTTTTATGCCGCGCCAAACTGACCACGGTTCAAAATGGTGTTCTTCAAATCGTGCATTAATGATTGTATTAGCAATGAGTTCAGAGGGTTTTCTCACTTTTGGGTCATTATCCAGTATCACCCGATCATAAGTATCCCATGCAAGTTTTAGGCGGTCAGTTCGTTTTTCATCTGAAGCATCACCCAAAATATTTTTAGCTAAACGCTCAAATAATTGTGGAATTAAATGAAAAACTTCTGATTTATTGGAGAACTGTGTTACCGGAATCTCAATGTCTGATAATATCAAATATGGGTTTTCAAAAATTCGCCAATCAATAAGTGCAGCGACAAAATCTGCATCTTTCCTCTTGCTAACAATAAGCAGAAGCGGGCCAAGGTTCGCTGATGACAGCCGACCAATCCCTTTTTGACCTTGCCTGGTCCGCTTTGGTAAACCATCTCTATCACTCTCGTCTGAAGTACTTTTGTCGTATTTCGAATCAGTTCCAACAACAAGCCACCGATTAATGAACTGATCATAGTTCATGCCGTGTCCATCATCAAAAACAGCTGCTACCGGCTCTTGGTCGTCAAAAATGTGGAGGCTTACATTACGTGCGTAAGCATCATAGGCGTTTTTCCAGAGCTCTGAAATGGCCGTAGGGCAGTCAGCAATTTGCTCACGCCCTAAATGGTCAATTGTTCTGGCCTGGGTACGAAAAGCAAGTGTTTCAATCATACTTTCTCAACTTCATTTTCTTTGACGTCGGTAACTACATCTACAGGCGCCTGGTTAAATGGTCTATCAATTAAATTACTTTTTATATATTGAATCAAGTATCTGCCAAGCTCAACGGGTACTGCATTGCCAATTTGACGGCCAGCAGCAGTTAGTCCACCTTCAAAAACAAAACTGTCCGGGAATGTTTGAATCCTTGCCGCTTGTCGTAGCGTAATACCATGATGCTCTGTCGGATGCACAAAGCGGCCCTTCGATGGATTAATACATGCAGTAGTCATCGTCGGCGCTGGCTCACTTGGATTAATTCGGCCATATACATCTTTATGTCCATCATGTTTTTTATGGCAAGGAAGAACACGGCCTGAATCTTTGCGACTTCCGCCATTTATAGGAGTATTACGAAATGTATTTACTAAATCAGGGCCATGATTCATGTGGATATCATTTACATCGTTTTCTGGAGCAGGTTTAAAAACGTCTGCACATGAAACCCAGTCTTTCTGCCCCATCTTCGCCTTTTCCGATGCTACGTGAGTTGCTTTTGGTGGCCATATAAACCCCTGAGCATCGGCATGATCTCTAATTCCTAAGATAAAGACTCGCTTCCTTCTTTGTGGAACACCAAAATCTCGGGCATCTAATACCACGGGATCAAGTACTTGATAACCAGCCTTCATTCCTTCCTCATAAAATTGCTCAAGGTAAGATTTGTGGCGGTCCCAAAGTATTCCAGGAACATTTTCCATTAGAAAAACACGTGGACGGAATGCCTTAACGAAGCGAAAGTATGCAAGAACTAATTCATTACGAGGATCATCGACGCCTGCATCTAATATTCGGTGAGTCGAAAAACCTTGACATGGCGGCCCACCGAGAAGTAGATCACATTCAGCATCTCCAAGATGTTCAGAACGTACTATCTCAGGAATGTAATCTAATATGCTGTTATCTAAGACTTTTACTTTTTTTGCCTTTTTATATTTTAACAAGTTGGCTTTATAAGTTTTTACTGCATAAGGGTCATTTTCAATAGCAACTGCGACCGAACAGCCTGCCAAAACTGCTGCAAGTGAAAAACCTCCCGCGCCCGCAAACAAATCAACAACAACAGGGTCAACTTCAAGAATTTTTTTATCCATTTTAATTCCGAGCACTCAGATAAGGTTAATTTTAAAACAAATCAATAAGATGCCTTATGATTCATGCCAGTTTTAATGTATATAGTAGGTTGAGCTACCTATCCATTGAAGTGCTGGCGTATACATCATGACCTCAATAATGATTACAATACAATATGTTACCGTATGCTCCCATCGAGAAAAACCCAAGCAGCCGGTCTATGTAATGAAAGCAACTATGGAAATTCAAACCCTATAGTTTACTATGGACTTTCTTTATGCGAAAGAGTCACTGAACATCCATAAGCTCGCAAGAGCCCCTAAAGGAGAGTTATTTAAATATTTCATTTAATGATTTTTAACGCTAAAAGCCTACAAGCTATCTATAAAAATTTTTTTTCGATGAAAATCTAAGTGCGAACTGCAAGGCGAAAACTGAGCAGAGTGACGAATTTTTACCCCTTCATACTTTAAAAAATTATTCTGCGCTGCAATGCTTTTTAAGTTTTTAAGGTGGACAGATAATACAAGCTCTAAATTTTCATTAAAGGTAATAAGCCCTTGGTCAAATGCACGATCATGAAGATTAGAAAGACACAAACCATTTCTGGGGTCTAAACGATACTGCGCATCTTCCTTCCATGGTCTAATATGGCTGGCAACGAGTAATATGGGGTCTTCTAAGCCTGTTATACAGCAGCGATACTCATATGCTTCAAGAACACGTTTACGAAAGAGCTGCTGGCCGATACGTGTTTTAACATTAACAATTTTTTCTTTTCCTATGAAATCTATAGGCTTCGCAATAGGTTTTACTACATCAGGCTTTCCAAAGGTTGCTATTGCTGCTTGAAACTTATGCTCGAATATATCAGGATCTTGATTCATCTCCAGCCATAAGCTTTGATCTGCTTTAGAAGCGCCGGTTAATCCACTGCGGCCGGTATTTGTGATCGAAGGGTCTAAGCTGGCTATGTTGACCAACTTCATGGCAAGCGCTGAAGGTGTCCGTCCGATTAGGTCAGCATAATATATAATATCAGGATTACGCGAGTGCATTTTACCAAAGGGCATTTGAGTGTATAGGGCAAAAGCAACTAACAGTTGTTCACGAGTCCAAAGTTTTGTGGATGACATATGCTTACCTGGTAATTTAGAATTTATAAAATATTATGACACTAAAGTTAACATTTTATCCAGCATGAATAAAGTAAGTTATAAATACATATAACTATTTGATTTAATGGCAATATCTTTTCGAAAAAGCATAATAACGTAAAGTTACTATCTTAAGGGGGGCTACATAGAAGTGTTTTTATCTATTAATTGTATTCCTATATTGGTAACTTAACTTTTTGGGTGTTATTTTTTTACAAAATAGTTTATTTATATAACCAAGATTAAATTAAAAGAATATTATGAATTTTAGCAAGAAGTAAGGAAAGTTCTTAAGTCATGATCATCAGCTGATATGTTTTTAGAAGGGGTGGCAAGTGTCTGATATACATAATACAAAAGTGCGTAGCTTGAATATGGCTGCTGTTCATTCAAAAAATACGGCTCCGGAGCTATGGCTGCGACATCGTTTACATGCGGCAGGATATCGCTATCGCATTCATGTTAAGGGGTTGCCTGGCAGCCCTGATTTAGTTTTCCCAAAATATAAATGTGTTATTTTTGTTCATGGCTGTTTTTGGCATATGCACCTCTGTTCACGTTTCTCATGGCCGATTAACCGAGGGGAATGGTGGAAAAATAAAATACAAGGAAACTACCGCCGGGATTTACAAGACCAAGATAAACTGAGAGAGTTAGGTTGGCGTGTTTTGATAGTATGGCAATGTGCGATAAAAGGGAAAGACAGGATTCCTGAAATTGAATTATTAGGAAGAGTATCAACTTGGCTGGAAAGTGGAGATTCTTTACGGGAGATTCCTGCTTTTCCTTGTGTCACGAATCCAAAATTATTTTGCTAGCAACTTTTTTCTAAGATGGATTCATATGGTTTTTAGAAATCTAAAAAGCAACTACATTAACTTAAGTAAATGCTTCATAGTAAAATTATGAAATATTTTATCAGTAAAAAACAATTGTCAGCCCGCACATTCTAAATTGCGGGCTGATATGAATAATTACCCCTGCTTCTTCAACTCTGCCAGCACGTCGGCGCGGCATTTGGCCGGGTCTTTGGCCAGGGCGCTGCGCTGCTCTTCGCTGAGGTCCATAAACGCGTCGACCACGTCTTCGGCTTCGTCGTCCTGGAACTCTGGTTTGTTCATCGCGGAAGAGGAAACGCCTTTGCCGGCGTGGGCTTTCAGCTGGTCGAGGTAGTGATCGCTGTCGCCTTTGCCGCTGTCCGCTTTTACCTCTTCACACAGGTTATCGATATATACCCCCGTATGGCTGTGGGCATCGTCTGCGGCATGGGCGAAGGCCGAGGCCGCCAGCAGGGCGGAAAAGAGTAATGTTTTTTTCATTGTTGTTGCTCCTGTTGATACCGGGGCCGCCCGTCCGGCAGGCACCCCGTGGAAACGGTGAGGTCATCAAAAACATACTTGGTGAAGCGTCTGTTAAGTATCGGACAAATCGGCAAAACAGGGAGATGAAAAGGCGGATTTTTCAAAGACGGGGGCAGGCGAGGGCGGTCTGCCCCTTGCCGCCGGTAAACGGCAAGGGGAGAGTGACCTTTAACGCGCTTTTTGCTGAGGCAGGGCCGCACCAAGACGATTGAAATAGGGCTTGTTGAGCCAGACATCCGGGTCGCCGATGATGAAGATATTTTTCTGGGCGCGGGTCAGGGCGACGTTAAGCAGGTTGGGTTTACCAGACGCCCAGACAGCGCCGCCGTCATTGTCCGGGTCGCAGCCCAGGACCAGAATCACTGTGTGGTTCTCCTTGCCCTGGAAGGTATGCACGGTGCCGACATGGGTGCTGAGCCAGGCATGGAATGTTTTGGTATTCATGCCGAACCGGGAGGCGCAGGGTGCCAGCAGTTCATGCAGCTTGTTTTTCACCGCTTTGAAAGGCGTGATGACGTATACCTGCTCCAGCTTCTGGCCCTGCTGCACTAAAGCCGCCAGCATCGCCAGTGTCTGTTCACCCAGTTGCGCTTTATATTGCCGGTAAGTACAGCTTCCCTGAGAAACTTGCCAGTGATTGGCCCCCAGCACCGGATGCAGCTGCGGCGCAATCCGTTCCGGCGGGGCACCGTGGATCATGCGGTTGTCATAGGCGATCTGGTTTGCCAGCGAAAACATTGGTTCGATGCAGCGGCGATGCACCCAAAGCGGAATCCCGATCCAGACCGGTTGATCCGTGCCCATCACCGGCAACGTACAACCATAGGGGTTAACGCGGTCGGCCAGTTGCTGGATAGACCAGCGCGACGGGTTCCACGCGTCGCTCCGTTCATGCAGCATCCGCTCACTGAGGTAGTTCACCAGCTTAGGCGGCGTGGTGAAGACCGGCTCAATCTGTAACGGGTCACCGACTACCAGCGCACGGCGGCTGCGCATCAGCCCGCCGACAGCGGCCTGCGGGATCGCCTGCCCGGCTTCATCAATCAGCAGCCAGCCCAGCGCATCCTGGTCAACGCCGTGGAACATCCGGCCCAGTGAAGCAAACGTTGTGGAGATCACCGGCACAATCATAAACAGCAGTTGCCACAGCGGCAGCGGCGCCTGACTGTTACCTTTCATCAGTTCGCCCATCCCGTAGATCTGTTTGGTGGGCCACGCCTCATATAACCAGGCCTGATGCAGCTCCATCGCCGCGACAAACAGCTCGGAACGCAGCGTATTAATGGTTTTATCCTGCCAGAAGGCGTTGCGTTGCAGCGCCGGGTCAGTAATGTCATCGCCCGTGGGCAGGCTGAGATCGGGGTGCTGGGAAGTAAACGCCGTCAGGGTGGTACGGCGAAGATCGTACTGTCGTTGTTGTTCTTCCAGCGTCCCTGCCAGGGACTGCAGCTGTTCCCGGCAACGCGTATGCGCACTTTGCGCAGCAGACAGCGTCTGCTGCAGCGGCCGGCGGGCTTTTTTCAGGGACAGCTGCTGCTCAACCAATGCGGCTAATTTCGCCCGGTACTCACGTGTACCACGGCGATCGAACAGCCGGCTGAAAAAGCCCGGCTGTCTCAGCTCCTGCTGTTTGATTTCCAGCACCACCAGCTCACTCTCTTCATCATGCTGCTGTAGGGCAGCCTGCCGGGCCGTCAGCGCCTGTTGTGCCTGCCGTTCGCTGCGCTGCGCATCGGCATGATGCTGACGTGCCGCAGCCAGAAACGCCTCGCGGGGCGTGGTGCGCAGGTAGTCAGCCAGTTCACTCATCTGTTGCAGGTAGGCCAGGCGATCGTCTACCTGCCGCCGCTTCTCCAGGTAGGCCTTTTTGGCGGCGCTAAACCCCGGCCCCTGATGGAGCGGTTTCCAGCGCCAGATCCGCAGAAAGTCCTCAGCCCCCGGGCGCTCGCGCTCCTGTTCACTGTTTTCTTTATGATGGGTATGACCGGCAAGACGCCACGAAAATTTGGTGCGGTTACTTTTTTTGCCGAGCACGGCTGAGATGGTACCCCAACACTGCGCTTCCGGCGCAAGCGGCAGCAGGTACTCCTCCTCTTCGCCCTGTTTATTGCGGCGTTTGGCTGATTTTGCATTGAGCTGATTCGCCACCGGTTTGAGGTAATCCAGCGTCCGGAACGCCTCACCCAGCGTTTTCACCAGCGGCAGTTCACGGGAGATGTTCTCTACCGCCGCATTATTGGAGGAGGCGACCACCATCTCAAACCCGGTCAGCGCCGGGATCAGTTGCCCTTGCTTGTCCAGCGCATCGGCTGCTGTGTTCAGCGTTGCCAGTACGGCAGCACGTTCCACCAGATTATGGGCGATGATGTCCCGCAGCAGGGTGGTTTTACCGGTGCCGGGCGGCCCGTTGACCGACAGCAGCCCTCCCGCTTGCAGCTCGTGCACCGCAGTATTGATGGCAAACTGCTGCATCAGGGACATGTTATAGGCCGGTTCCGACGGCCAGCGCCCGGCGGGCGTCCCGGCCGGGGCCAGGCGGCTGATAATCAGCGGCAGCCCGTCCCTGCTGTAGAGATCGGCATGTTTCTGCACATGCGGTGTCAGGTAAGTGAGCAGCGTGCGGTTGCCCCGGCCGGTATGTAACAGCCGGATAGCCTGTTCGAGATCGTCAATATAGAAGCTGTTGAGGATCGGTATTTTCCGTTCCTGATCAGCGCCGCCGCTCTCCTCTTCTTCCGGGTCATCGGTAATGTCCTGCTCTTTAGCCGCCGTTTTGCCCGCAATCCGTTTTTTATCAGGGAGCTCCCGCCAGTCCAGGGCAAAAGCAAAAGAGGGCGGCGGCGTGCCTTTGATCTCAGAGGGCGAGAAGGCGGCCCACTGCTCAAGCTGATTCAGCAGAATGAGCAGGGTATTGGCGTCCAGTGTGCAGTGTTCCGGTTCATCCGGGTGAGCCGGCAGGTGAGAAACCAGGCGCATCAGGGCTTCAGAGAGCAGATCACAACGTGAATTAAACGCGGCGGCCGTGAGCTGATCTTCCTGCCCACGCATAAACTGGCCCAGCGCCCAGGGCAGGGTGCTGACTGAGATCCCTTCAAAATCGGGGGTACCGTGTTTATCCAGTTGCAGCTTGGCAAAACAGGTCGGCCCTTCCTGATCCAGACGTTCTTCCAGATCAGTTTTATCCAGCTCACTTAACTCTCCGGCAATACGTTGATCGGTGATATGAGAAATCAGCGACTTATCAAACAACCCAAGATAAAGGGTATAGACGGCCTTGCCCGACGTAATGCCCAGTTGGCGGCAGGCTCCCGCACTTAACCAGGGAAAGAGTGCATTACCGCGCGTGGTTAGTTCCTGTACGGTGATGAAAACCCGGCTGGGTGGCTTACGTTCATCAGGGAGCGAATAGGGTTGGAAAAATTCGATCTGTTGCCAGCTGCGGAGAATGTCCGCGGCCTCCTGTTGCGCGTCAGGCATAGCATCATGTCCTTATGAGAAGGGGTAACGGCAGACGGCACGGCGTCTGAGAACCTGTGAGGCGTTCAGCTTACCATGTGAACAAAAGGTGATGCACTTTTCACCCATGGCTGCCGCACTACTTTTCAGACCCTTTCCCCACGTTCTCCACCACGGGCGGGGCGCGCGCTGTGCTATGGTCGGAGAGGGTTATACTTCGTGATGATGTTTTCATCCGTTCACCAATAAGGGACTGAAAGGTATGTCTAAATTTTTTATGAACGACCGTAAGAACCTGATTAATGACGCTATCGACGGCGTGATCCTCAGTGCGCCGCATGGCAATCTGGCGCGGCTGGAGGTCGATCCGGCGATCCGTATCGTGGTGCGCCGTGACTGGGACAAGCAGCAGGTCGCGCTGATTTCCGGCGGCGGCTCCGGCCATGAACCGGCGCATGTCGGCTTCGTCGGCAAAGGGATGCTGACTGCGGCAGTCTGCGGGGATGTGTTCGCCTCGCCGAGCGTGGATGCGGTGCTGAATGCCATCGTGGCGGTAACGGGTGACGCGGGTTGCCTGCTGATCGTGAAAAACTACACCGGCGACCGGCTGAACTTCGGGCTGGCGGCCGAGCGCGCCAAAAGCCTGGGGTATCAGGTCGATCTGGTGATGGTCGGCGATGATATTTCGCTGCCGGACAACAAACAGCCGCGCGGCATCGCCGGCACGGCGCTGGTGCACAAGATTGCCGGTTACGCGGCGGCGCAGGGGCAGTCACTGGCAGAGGTCAAAGCGCTGGCGCAGCAGGCGATCGACGCGACCGCCAGCATCGGCGTGGCGATGGCAGGCTGTAACCTGCCGGGCGAAGGCGATGAGGAGTCTGAGCGCATCGCGCCGGGCACCGTAGAGCTGGGGCTGGGCATCCACGGCGAACCGGGCGTCAGCACGCTGGAGACGCAAAACAGCCGCGAAATCGTCGCGACGCTGGTGGAAAACCTGCAACGTGTGGTGGATAAGCAGGCGCGGCTGGCGGTGCTTATCAATAACCTCGGCGGCACCTCGCCGCTGGAGATGGCGCAAATCACCAAAGAGCTGGTGCACTCCCGGCTCGGTGACGCCATCGACTACCTGATCGGCCCGGCGCCGCTGGTGAGCGCGCTGGACATGAAAGGCTTCTCGCTCTCCGCCATCGCGCTGAATGAGACGTTCGACACTGCCCTGAAGGCTGAGGTGGAAGTGGCCGGCTGGCAGCCGCTGGTGAAACTGGCGCCGGTGCCGCAGCAGAAAGCGGAGAAAGTCAGCCGGCACGTGAGCGCGGAACCCTCCGATAACCCGCAGGTGAAGCAGGTGGTCGCGACCGTCACCCAAACGCTGGTTGACCTGGAAAGTGCGCTGAACAAGCTGGATGCGCAGGTGGGTGACGGCGACACCGGCTCGACCTTTGCGTCGGGCGCGAAAGCGATCGCCGAGCTGAATGAGGCCGGTAAGCTGCCGCTGGCGGATCTCGCGGCGCTGTTCGCGCTGGTCGGCGACCGCCTGGCGGTGGTGATGGGCGGATCCAGCGGTGTGCTGATGTCGATCTTCTTTACTGCGGCCGGCAAGCAGATCGAAGAGGATCAGGACGTGGCGAAGGCGTTACTCGCCGGGTTGCAGCAGATGAAACATTATGGCGGCGCGGATCTCGGTGATCGCACATTGATCGACGCGCTGCAACCGGCGCTGGAAGCGTTGGATGCCAGGGGTGACCTGGCGGCCGCGGCGAAAGCGGCGAAAGAGGGGGCAGAAGCCACGGCAAAAATGCAGAAAGCCAACGCCGGGCGCTCGGCCTACCTCAGCAGCAACAGCCTGGACGGCATTAAAGATCCAGGTGCCGTGGCGATCGAAAAGGTGTTTGACGCGCTGGCCCGGCAGTAAATCTTCAGCAATACCAGGCGCATGATCACCGGCTGGGGCAACCCGGCCGGTTTTACGATCCCCTTCCCAGACCCTCTCCCCGTGATGCAACCGATTTACCATTTCTATGTTACCGGTATCACAAAAAACAGGAATCGTAATAGCTAAAAGAAATCTGAGAATCGTTATTGCCGTCGTGCTGGCCTATAACCTCAGTTCCCACGGCGCAGCGGGCGCTGCCGTGCTTCACTCACTGGAGCGAACATGACTCAGAGACTTCTTCCCCAACGGCTCTCGGTAAAAGAAAAAGTCGGCTACGGCCTTGGTGATATGGCGAGCCATATCGGGCTGGATAACGTCATCATTTTTCTGACCTTTTACTACACCGACGTGGTCGGGCTGCCTGCGGTGTTTATCGGCACCATGTTTTTGCTGGCGCGCATCGGCGATGCGGTGATTGACCCGGTCATGGGCCTGCTGGCGGACCGCACCTCGTCACGCTGGGGCAAGTTCCGCCCCTATCTGCTGTGGCTGGCGGTGCCGTTTGGGGTGAGCTGTATGCTGACCTATGCGGTGCCGGAATCGCTGTCACTCGGGGCGAAAATGGTGTTCGCCACCGTGACCTACTGCTTCATGATGCTGATGTACACCGCCATCAATATCCCGTACTGCTCGATGGGCGCAGTGATCACCGCCGATAACGAGCAGCGCATCTCGCTGCAATCTTACCGCTTCTTTTTAGCCACGGTGGGCGGCGCGCTCTCGACCTTCTTTATGCTGCCGCTGGCACAGTATCTGGGCGGCGATGACAAGCTGATGGGGTACCGCTGGGCGATGGCGATCATGGCGACGGCGGCGATCGTGATGTTCCTGATCTGCTTCTGGACAACGCGGGAGCGCATTCAGGCCAAACCTTCCCACGCGCACTTTATGACGGATTTGCGTGACCTGTGGCAAAACGACCAGTGGCGGGTGGTGGCGGTGCTGGTGCTTACCAACATCGCGTTCGGCGTGATCCGCTTAGGCGCGCTGATGTACTACGTCACCTATGCGTTGGGGGATGCCGCGCTGTTCTCCTGGCTGCTGGGCGCGCACATCGCCGGGAAAGGGGCGGGCAGCGCGCTGTCAAAAGTGCTGACGCGTGGGCGCAGCAAAATCACGGTCTTCGCCGGGGCGGCCACGATGGCGGGAGTGCTCAGCATCGCGATTTTCTTTATGCCGCCGTCGCTGGCGCTGCTGGTCGGCATGATGTTCCTGGTCTCCACCTTCTACCAAATCACCACCACGCTGATGTGGGTGATGATGGCGGACGTCGCGGACTACGGCGAGTGGAAGCAGGGCAAACGCATGGACGGCACCATCTTCTCCACGCTGCTGGCGGTGCTGAAAATGGGCATGGCCATCAGCGGCGCGGTGGTCGGCTGGACGCTGGGCCTCAGCGGCTACGTCCCTCATGCGGCGGAGCAGAACCCGCAGGCACTGTTCAGCATCATCGCGCTGTTCAGCCTGGTGCCCGGCGTGCTTTCGTTTATCAGCGTGGTCGCACTGCGCTGGTACCGGCTTAACGATGCCACCATGAGTGACATTAACCTGCATAAAGCCGTTTTACAGGGTGACAATTAAAGGAGCGACGATGAGTTTACAGACGCAAGAGAACCGGATCCTGTGGCAATTTGATAACCAGACGCTGGTGGTGGAACCGTGGGGGCGCAACAGCCTGCGGGTGCGCGCCACCTGCCAGCCACGGCTGGATGACGAACCCTGGGCGCTGTTGCCGCCGGAAGCCGTGGAGGGCGTGACCATTGAACAGGGCAACGACTCGCTGACGCTGCGTAACGGCAAGGCAAAAGCGGTGCTGAACAGCCAGGGGCGGCTGGCGTTCTACAATCAGCATGACGAGCTGATCCTTGAGGAGTTCTGGCGGCAGCGCGGCAGTGTCGGCGTCGGTGCCGTGGAGAAGGCGCAGGATAAGTACATCAGCGCGCTGAAACTGGATGCACGGGCGTTCCGGCCGATCCCCGGCGGCAAGCACCAGTTGACGGTGCGTTTTGAGGCGCGCCCGGACGAGAAGATCTACGGCATGGGGCAGTACCAGCAACCGGTGCTGGACCTCAAAGGCTGCGTGCTGGAGCTGGCGCAGCGTAACTCACAGGCCAGCGTGCCGTTTATGGTCTCGAGCCTGGGCTATGGCCTGTTGTGGAATAACCCGGCGGTGGGCGAGGTGCATTTCGCCAAAAACCTCACCGAATGGCGTGCGCAGGTCACGGCACAGATGGATTACTGGCTGACCGTCGGCGATACGCCCTCTGAGATCACCCGCCAGTACGGCACCGCCACCGGCACTGCGCCGCTGATGCCGGAATTTGCCACCGGTTTCTGGCAGTGCAAATTGCGCTACCGCACGCAGGAGGAGCTGCTGTCTGTGGCGCGTGAATACAAACGCCGCGCGTTGCCGATTTCGGTGATAGTCATCGATTTCTTCCACTGGCCGAAGCAGGGCACCTTCTGTTTTGACGAACGTGACTGGCCCGACCCGAAAGCGATGGTCAGCGAGCTGAAGGCGATGGGCATTGAGCTGATGGTCTCCATCTGGCCCACCATTGACGCCACCACCGACAACTACAAACAGATGAAGGCGAAAGGTTACCTGGTCAACAGCGACCGCGGCGTGTCGGTGAACCTCGATTTCCTCGGCAATACCACCTTCTTTGATGCCACCCATCCCGGCGCGCGGCAGTATGTCTGGGATCAGGTGAAACAGAACTACCACGCACACGGCGTGCGTCATTTCTGGCTGGATGAGGCCGAGCCGGAGTACCGCGCTTACGATTTCGACAACTACCGCTACCATCGCGGCCCGGTGCTGGAAGTCGGGAATATCTATCCGCGTGATTTCGCCCAGGCCTTCTGGGATGGCCTGCGCGCGGAGGGCGAACAGGACATCATCAACCTGGTGCGCTGTTCATGGGCCGGCAGCCAGCGCTACGGCGTGCTGGCGTGGTCAGGGGATGTGCATTCGTCGTTTGGATCACTGCGTAACCAACTGGCAGCCGGGCTGAACATGGGCATGGCCGGGATGCCGTGGTGGACCACCGACATCGGCGGTTTCCAGGGCGGCCATGTGGAGGATCCGGCGTTCCGGGAATTGCTGCTGCGCTGGTTCCAGTGGGGCGTGTTCTGCCCGGTGATGCGGCTGCATGGCTACCGTGAACCGCATGTGGCTCCGGCGCAACGTTTTGACAGCAACGGCGTGGCCCAGTGCGACAGCGGCGCGCCGAATGAAGTGTGGAGTTACGGCGAAGAGAATCTGGCGATCATGACGGCCGGGCTGCACCTGCGCGAGAAACTACGCCCCTATATCCAGCGCCAGATGGCGGCCGCCCATGAACATAATGACCCGGTGATGCGCCCGCTGTTCTTTGACTTCCCGCAGGAGGCACAAAGCTGGCAAGTGGAAGACCAGTATATGTTCGGGCCGGATATTCTGGTCGCGCCGGTGCTGTACGCCGGTGAGCGCCGCCGCCGCGTCTGGCTGCCGGCCGGGGCCAATTGGCAGGATCTTCAGGGAGAAACCTATTCCGGCGGCAACTGGATCGACGCGGACGCGCCGCTGGAGGCGATCCCGGTGTTCCTGCGCCAGGGATCGCCGGTGATTGAAGAATTACGGTGATGGCTGAGAGAGGGTGACAGGCACAGCCCCGTCGTCAGCCGGGGCTGATGTGGCGCGGTGCATTCTGTGGCGGGATGTGTCAGCACGTGGTGCAGGGCGGGTGCCCGCTTCCGGCACGTGGCACGTCTTGCTGTTATTCGCTGTGTAGCGGGCATGTCTGTCATCCGCTGTGCGTTGCGGGCATGTCTGTCACGCGCTGCGCGTTGCTGATATTTCTGTCACGCGCTGTGCTTTGCTATGCTGACCCCCTTACCCTTAGTCCGGAAGCTGCATGAAATCCTCCGCTGTGACCCTTGATGATGTCGCCCGCCAGGCCGGTGTCTCTTACCAGACCGTTTCCCGCGTGATCAATCAGGCGCCGCATGTGTCGGCCAAAACCCGGCAGCGGGTCGAGGCGGCGATGGCCGCGCTCAATTATGTGCCGAATCGGGTGGCGCAGCAGTTGGCGGGCAAACGCACGCAGGTATTGGGGCTGGCGACCAGTTCACTGGCACTGCATGCGCCGTCACAGATTGCCGCGGCGATTGAGCAACGCGCCGGGGAAGCAGGCTACAGCCTGGTGATGGCGATGGTACGCGGCAGCGGGCCGGACGCCTGCCGGCAGGCGTTGCAGGAGCTGCGCGCCCAGCGGGTGGACGGCGTGCTGATCAATGCCCCGCTGGGCAGCCGGGACGCCACCGCCCTGGCAGACGCGGCCGGGGCGTGGCCGTTGCTGTTTCTGGATACCGACCCCGCCGGAACGGTGCCGTCAGTGCTGTTTGACCCGGCCGAAGGGGCGCGCTGTGGGGTAAGCCATCTGCTGCAACACGGGCACCGGCAGATCGCACTGCTGGCCGGGGAGGCGCACTCTATTTCCGCACAACTGCGGTTACGGGGCTGGCGCGAGACGCTGGCCGCTGCCGGGCTTGAGCCGGTGGCGGTGGCGCACGGGGACTGGAGCGCGGCCGAGGGGTACCGGCAGACGCAACGCCTGCTGGCGGCCGGGACGCCGTTTACGGCGATGCTGGTGGCGAATGATCAGATGGCACTGGGCGTGCTGCGCGCCTTGCATGAAGCCGGGCGGCAGATCCCGCAACAGGTGTCGGTGGTGGGCTATGACGATACCGCCGACAGCGCCTTTTTCTATCCGCCGCTGACGACGGTACGGCAGGATTTCAGGTTGCTGGGAACGCAGGCAGTGGAAACGCTGCTGGCCGGCATGGAAGGCGGGATGCGCAGCCAGGTTTTACCGGTGACGCTGGTGACGCGCGGCACCACCGGGCGGTGCCGCTGACAGGCATCAGGCCAGCGAAGCCACCTGCTGTTCCTCAATAAGCGCCGGTTCTTCTGCAAATTCAATCGCGTTGCGGCCGTTGTGTTTGGCACGGTAGAGCGCATTGTCTGCCCGCGCCACGGCGGCCATCCAGTCACGATCGGTAAGCGGCGCAATGCCGGTGCTGAGCGTCACATGGGTGGAGACATCCTCACTGAACAAATGCGGGATCTCCAGCGCCAGCACTTCCTGCTGGATGCGCTGCGCCACTTTCATCGCATAGGCGTGCTCTACGTGGGTCAGCAGCACCATAAACTCCTCGCCGCCGTAACGCACCACGATGTCACGCGAGCGCACGTTGTCCCGGATAGCCGCCGCCACCCGCACCAGCGCCTGATCGCCCATCGAGTGGCCATAATTGTCGTTGTAGGCTTTGAAATGGTCGATGTCCATCAGCAGCACATAGTGGCTCTGCGGGCGCATTGGCGCGGTGATCGACGCCCAGCGGTTTTCCAGGCCCCGGCGGTTATAGAGGTTGGTCAGCGGGTCGAGCATGCTGAGATCGCTGAATTTTTCCCGCTCGATATAGAGGTTATCCACCAGCCGCCGCGTAAAGGCGTCGCTGCGTTTTTGCATCAGGTGATGCAGGGAGAACCCGGCCATCGGCAGCGCAATAGTGAATAAGATTCGAATAATATTATGGAATTGATCCAGGTATATCACCATGATCGCCGCCGGTAATACATGCAGGGTAAAGGCAATAAAGTTACCGGAGAGGGCAATAGCACTAATAAAAAATACGCTAAATAAACTCAGCAGCAGAAAGTTTTTATCATCCGGCGCAATCTGGTGGTATTTAAGCGTAATATGCCAGGCCCATAATATCCCGAGCGCAATTGAATAGATATTCAGCAACGTATCCAGCTTGCGCGCACGCAGCAGGGTAAACAGCAGGCCGGTCACGCCCAGCGCGGCGATGATCACCACCGGCATAGTAATCAGCTTCCGGTTGTCGACCGTAGTCAACATAGTAAAAATAGACGATGCAGTATTAAGGAATAAAAAGAGTAATAGGGAAAGCCGATGCCTACTTTTGACAAGCTCGTCATAGGAATGCAAATTCATATCATTTCACTCTGGTTAAACGCTATCATTTTGAAAACAATATTAAAATAATAAAATGTCTGGCTACAAATGCCTGCCGCCGATCTATAATTAACCGGCGTGACTATTTGCTTAATAATTATTTAGTTGGTGCTAAGAAAGCAAATTACCATTTTTGTATAGCAGTGTCATCCTTGTACAAGAATTCTCAGAAAAGGGTGAAAAAACGGCATTGATGCTATATGATATTAATTCTCATTATCACTTCATTGTTTAGGGAATTAAAATGGTGGCAGCGATGATTACCGTGTGCGGGATGTGGAGCCTGGTGTGGTGCCTGGGGCGGAAGCTCTCTGGGGCGTGGGGTGTTCTGGTGCCGTGCGCGCTGTTGCCGGTGCTGGCGATGATGGAGATAAGCCTGGATACGCTGCGGCTGTTGGTAATGGGGGCGATGCTGGTAACGCTGGGGATGCTGTTCAACCGGCATTTGCGCCACTATATCCTGGTGCCGTCCTGCATGGCGCTGGCGGGCGGGCTGGCTGCGATGTCACTGAATTTTAACCTGTTGAATTAAAAGTAAAAAGCAAAACGGGAAACGGCAGTTTCCTGGGCTTTTTTGTTTAATGCGGGGTTAAGGCTGTTTCAGCGCAAGAACGCTAAGGAAAAACAATGCGGGATAATGATACGGGTTAAAGCGGGAAAAGAGTGCGATGGATAACGACACAAGATGAGACAACGACAGGGGAGAAACGTGGGGGAGATAACTCAGCGGGGGAATCATGTGGTGCGAAGAGAGGGACTTGAACCCTCACGTCCGTAAGAACACTAACACCTGAAGCTAGCGCGTCTACCAATTCCGCCACCTTCGCACAGATGATTCTGCTGCTTTACTCGGTTTAATTCACATCGCATGGTGCGAAGAGAGGGACTTGAACCCTCACGTCCGTAAGAACACTAACACCTGAAGCTAGCGCGTCTACCAATTCCGCCACCTTCGCACAGATGATTCTGCTGCTTTACTCGGTTTAATTCACATCGCATGGTGCGAAGAGAGGGACTTGAACCCTCACGTCCGTAAGAACACTAACACCTGAAGCTAGCGCGTCTACCAATTCCG